>CAJFPU010000076.1:0-384 GCA_904418825.1 uncultured Romboutsia sp.
TAAGTACTATTATAGTTATGTATGTAACTGGTAAATTAGTTGACATTATGATAAATAAAAAGTCTAAGGAGAATTGATTATGTATAATGTATTTGACACAGAAATTTTTGGAGTAATACTTACAATATTATTTTTTAATATAGGAATATATATACAGAAAAAAACTAATAAGCCTATATTTAATCCATTGCTTATAGCTATTCTAGGTATTATATTATTTTTAAGTATAACTAAGATTCCTTATGAAAGTTACAAGTTAGGAGGGGATAGAATAAACTTCTTTTTAGGTCCTGTAACAATTGTATTAGCAGTTCCTTTGTACAAGCAGTTTGATTTATTTAAAAAATACTTATTAGAGATATTAATTGGTATAAGCTGTGGAGT
>CAJFPU010000076.1:425-9686 GCA_904418825.1 uncultured Romboutsia sp.
GATATAATAAATTCATTAATACCAAAGTCAATAACAACTCCTATGGGAATATCTTTAACAAAAACATTAAATGGAGTAGAAGCAATCACTGTGGTATCTATAATATTAACTGGAATAGTAGGTGCTATCATATCTCCTATAGTATTTAAGTTTGGAAAAATTAATCATCCTGTAGCAAAAGGAATTGCTCTAGGTACTTCAGCACATGCATTAGGTACTACTAAAGCATTAGAAATAGGAGAAGTTGAAGGAGCAATGAGTGGATTATCTATAGGTATTTCTGGAATAATTACAGTTATTTTAATTCCTATAATAATAAAATTCTTATAAGGTAAAAAAATCATAAGCCAAAATGGTATATACTATTATAAAAATTATTACTAAATAAATATATGTAAGTAAAAATTATATATAGGATAAATTTATATATTATTTTAAATTAAATAATAAAAAATTAAAAAAATATCAAATTAAAGTGAAAAATGCAAAATACAATTATTCATATATTTTAATATATAGAATTAATTGTATTTTTTCGTTTTTGTAAATACTTTAAAATAACACAGACTATAAATATAACTATTTATAATTAGAAATATAGATAAATTATAAAATGCAAGAAAAAAATATAGCTAATCATTTATTAAAAGAATAACTATAATATAAAAATACTAATAAAAAATGTACTAGACATATTAAAAAAAGATTATATAATATAACATATAATGAATAAAAGAAGTAAATAGCTACATACTATTGGGATTGAAGGGAGAATGTAATGAGTAAAGTTAATACCGTTGTAGAAGATAATATTTTTCTAAGGTATATTGTAATAATAGTAGGTATGATAATAGCTTGTATAGGTATAAATGGATTTATAAGACCGGCACATTTGTTAAGTGGAGGAGTTCCTGGTATATCTACAGCTATAAACTATTTAACGGGAATAAATATAGGTCTATTAACATTTTTAATAAATATACCTATATTTATATTAGGGTTTATATATTTAGAAAAATCATTTTGTATATCTAGTCTAATCAATATGATATTATTTTCTATATTATTAGGATTAACTCAAAATATAGGAGAAATAATACCAGTAAAAGATATATTACTTCAAAGTGTATTTGGAGGAATATTAGCTGGAGTTGGATCGGGTATTGTATTTAGAACTAAATCATCACAAGGTGGAACAGATATAATAGCTGCAATATTAAAATTTAAGAAAAATATCCAGGTTAAAGATACAACTTTAAGTATAAATATATTAATTGTTTTAATTAGTGGAGCATTATTTGGCATGGATTTAGCATTATACACTCTTATTGAAATGTTTTTAAGTGCATCTGCTATGAATGTTGTAAAAGATGCTATGAATTCTCAAAAATCTGTTATGGTTATATCTAAGGAAAGTGAAGCTATAGCAAAGGATATAATGACTATTGTTCATAGAGGAGTAACATTCTTAGAAGCAGAGGGTGCATATACAAAGGAGAAGAAAAGAATTATATATTGTATAGTATCCTCAAATGAAATACCTAAAATAAAAGAAATAGCTTTAAATTACGATAAAAAATCATTTATATCAGTAAATGATGTTACAGAAGTAAAGGGAAGAGGATTTAAAGAAAAATATTTATAAAATGAATATAATTTATTTTAATTGGAATAATATTTAAAGAGAGATGATTCTCTCAAAAAACTCTAGAGTTATATAAATTTATCGTGATATTTATATATAGTATAAATAATATTAATATTGAAATTATTTTGTGTATCTGAGCGGATTTCTTAATAGAGTTAAGTGATTCGGAGAATGTCTACTACTAAAATAAAGTGTTTTATAGAAAAACACTTTATTTTTTTGTAAAATAAAAATATATATAGAAAATAATGATGTATATATAATATAATAAATTTAACAAATGATAATCTATCAATAGCATAGGAGATATGATAATTATGAATTTATCTAAAGAATATTATGATATGTACAATGAATATACATTAAATATAAATAAAATAAAAAGAGAAGTTAATACAATGATAAAGAAGCAGAAAATTATTTCTAGAAAATCTAAAAAAGCTTCTGATGATGAAATATTATCTTTTGAAATTAATAAGTATGAAGAAACAGGAAATATAAATAAAAGGAAAATACCTAGTAAGATATATGAGTTTTCTAATGGAGATGTATATATAGGAAAAATAATAAATGGTAAAATGAATGGAATTGGAACTTATAATTTTACAGAGGGAATAGAGTATATTGGAGAGTTTGAAAATGATATAAAGTGTGGAATAGGAATGTGTACATTTAAAAGTGGAAATGTATATATAGGAAATTTTTTAGAAGACACTATAAATGGAATGGGTCAGATGGTATATAAAAGTAAAGATGAATATATGGGAAATTGGCTAGATGGAAAGAAGCATGGCAAAGGAATATATATATGGAATGATAACAGTATGTATATAGGAGAATTTAAAAATAATAAAATGGATGGGTATGGAGTATGTTATGATTGCCATGGAAATATAATATATGAAGGTGAATGGAAAAATAACTTAGTACATGGTAAAGGAATATATATATGGGAAGAAGGAAAAAGATATGAAGGTGAATTTCTACATGGTAAAAAGCATGGAGATGGAACTTTCTATTTAAATAATGAGTTAGTATATGAAGGAACTTGGAAATTTGATAAGCCTTGTATATTTGATAGAAGTTTAGATGAAATATTTTCAATAAAACTTTAGCTTTGTCTATTGAATTTAGGCAAAGCTATTTTTTATTGAAAACATATTTATAATATAAGCAAAATTAAATTTTTATTAAAAGAATTTATAATCAATTCAAATAATATACTAATTTAGATAAGAAATAAATATAGAATAATTATATTAAGAAGTATTAATTGTTTTAGAAATGTTTATTATACATAGATAGTAAATAATTATTGGAGGATGATATTTTGAAAAAGATAATCTTTGTATTTTTATCTATAATATTAGTATATTCTTATTACTCTAAAAAAAATACTTCACAAGAACTTGAGACAATAAATACTAAATTAGTATCAAATAGTATTAGCGTAAATAGCAATATAAATATAGATAATTTTAAAAATATAAAAATTGGTGATAAAAAATCAGATGTAATATCTAATCTTGGAGATCCATCAAGAATTGATTATAGTGAATATAATTTTAAATGGTATGTATATAATGAAGATTTAAATAAATTTGCTATGGTTGGGATAGAAGATGATAATGTTGTAGCTCTTTATAGTAATTGTATTAATAGTAATGAGATAGATATAAATTTGGGCTCAAATAGAGATTTTGTAAGAAATAAATACAGTCCATTAGAATATAAGAAAAAAGGAAATACTAGATATGTTATAAATTCTGATAATCAATATGATATATTTGATATTGAAAAAAACTATGTAACTGTTTTTTATGATATATATGAAGATAATAAAGTTTGTGGATATCAAATTATAAGTAAAAATGCAGAATTAAAATTAAATGGAATATATTCAAAAGGAAGTGATGAATTACAAGAAAGTTTTGAAGCTCAAACTAAAGATCTTGTAAATACAGAGCGTATAAAAAATAATTTAAATATTTTATCTTATAGTAAAGAAGCAACTAATAGTTCAAGAAAGCATAGTGAAGATATGATGATAAAAAATTATTTTGATCACACTAATAAAGAAAATAAAAGTCCATTTGATAGAATGGAAGTAGAAGGTATAGATTATAAAAATGCTGGAGAAAATATTGCAGCTGGACAAAGTAGTGCAATATATGCACATCATGCATGGATGAATTCTTTAGGACATAGAAAAAATATTTTAGGGGATTATAAGTATATAGGAGTTGGTGTTATATTTGGAGGATATTATAACATATACTATACTCAAAATTTTTACACATAGATATAAATGAAAGGAAGTCATAACTATGTTTAAGTACAAAGAAATCACACTTATAATCACAGCAGTATTAGTTTTTTTTAGCAATTCGTTTATTTATGCTGAATCTATAAATGATGAAGAAGTATTTATAAAAAATGGTTCAAGAGATAAGAAGTTAATAGCACTTACATTTGATGATGGACCTCATCCTAAAGAAACTAATCAAGTTTTAGATGTACTTAAAAAATATAATGTAAAAGGTACATTTTTTATAGCTGGAAAGCATGCTAATTGGTATCCAAATCCATTAGTTAGAGCAAGTAAAGAAGGGCATGAAATAGGTAATCACACATTTAATCATCCAGATATAACTAACTTGACAAATTCACAATTAGAAGAAGAAATATTAAAATGCGAAGAGATACTTATAAAACTAACTGGTAAAAAGCCAACATTATTTAGACCACCATATGGTAGTTATAGACAAGAAGAATTAGTATCAATTGCGAAAAAGCTTAATTATAAAATAGTATTATGGACAACTGTAGATGCTAGAGATTGGGAAAATCCAGCAGCAGAAGTTATCGCAAATAAAATAATGAATAATGTAAAAAATGGTGATATAATACTTTTACATGATTATGCAACTAACAATACTGTTGAAGCATTAGATATATTAATTCCTAAAATGATAGAGAAAGGCTTTGAATTTGTAACGGTATCTGAAATAATAAATAAATAATCATAGTAAAAATTTTAATGCTATACCAATATGGTATAGCGTTTTTATATTACTTTAATACTTGTGGATAAACTTATAAATTACTTAGTTAAAGATATATTAGACTTATCTGAATAACCAATGTGTAAATATTTATTTTTAGATATTAAGTAAGTTGATATACCTTTTTTATTGTATTCTCTAAGTTTCATTATTGCCTCATGTTTTAACATGGGAGGCGATATAGATTTATTATCAGATCTTATAATCATATACGTATTCATATTTAGCCTCCAATAAATAATATATTTAAAAATATTTTTTCTATATAAACAGATATTTATACTAAAAATAAATACTCTATATTTGACTAAAATGACTATGTTGACATACATTTCTACAAAAATATATAATTATAAATATATAGAGAGAGAGAAAAAAGAGATTATATAAAGAAAATTTATATAAATATTAATATTTTATATATTTAAATACTAAACTGAAATAAGTATAGTTAAGTTTTAATCAGACGTGGAGGAAATACTAGTGATTTTAATGATTGATAATTATGACTCATTTGTATATAACTTAGTTCAATATATCAAAGAATTAGGAGAAGAAGTTTTAGTAAAAAGAAATGATGAAATAACTATAGATGAAATAAAAGAATTAGATCCTGAAATAATAGTCTTATCTCCAGGTCCATGTTCGCCAAAGGAATCAGGTATATGCATAGATGTAGTAGATAATTTCAAAGGTATAAAACCTATACTTGGAATTTGTCTAGGTCATCAAACAATAGGACATGTATTTGGAGGAAATATTATAAAAGCTAATCAACCTGTACATGGTAAAGTACACAGTATAAAACATACAAATAAAGGTGTTTTTAAAAATCTTAAAAATCCATTAAATGTTACAAGATATCATTCATTAGTTGTAGATAATTATACACTTCCTGAAGATTTAGAGATTACTGCTATAACTGATAAAAATGAAATAATGGGAATAAAACATAAGAAGTATTTAATAGAAGGGGTACAGTTCCATCCAGAAGCAATATTATCAGAACAAGGTCATGATATATTAAGAAACTTTATAAAAGAAGCTAGAGAAGGGATGGATATATAATATGATAAAAGAAATAAAAACTAAGCTAAGTTCCTTTGAGATATTTACTATATTTAGAAATGAAAAAAATAGTTTTATACTAGATAGTTCTATGGATGAAAAAAAGCTAGGAAGATATTCTTTTATAAGTAGTAATCCATTTAAAGTATTAAAGTATAAAAATACTTTAAAAAATCCATTAGATAATTTACAAGAAGAATTAAAAAAATATAAGATTGAAAATAAAACCCATTTACCATTTATAGGTGGGGCAGTTGGATACTTATCTTATGACTTAGGTAACTATATAGAAAGATTACCTAGAACTGCTATTGATGACACTAATGTATACGATTTATACTTTGGTCTTTATAATTGGGTAATTGTAGTAGATCACTTAGAAAATAAAACTTACATAGCAACACCAGATTTAGATATAGAAAAAGAGCAGAATATAATAAAAAATATAGAAAAACAAATAAATGAAGCTGAAAAAATAGGTATAGACAGTATATGCTATGAAGAAAAAGAAGTAGAAAAAACTAAATTAGAGTCAAATTTTACTAAAAATGAATTTGAAAATGCAGTAAGAAAAGTTCAAGATTATATAAGAAAAGGAGATATATATCAAGCTAACTTAACTCAAAGATTTAAGGGAAAAACAACTTTATCAAGTTATGAGTTATACAGAGATCTAAGAAGATTTAGCCCAGCACCGTTTGGAGCATTTTTAAACTTTGAGCATAGTCATATATTATCAAATTCTCCTGAAAGATTTATAAAGTGTGTAGATAAAAAAATTGAGACAAGGCCAATAAAAGGAACAAGACCTAGAGGAAAAAATAGAGAGGAAGACTTAAGACTTCAAGAAGAGTTAAGAAATAGTGAAAAAGATAGAGCTGAGCTTCTTATGATAGTAGACCTAGAAAGAAATGATATAGGTAGAATTTCAAAAATAGGAAGTGTCAAAGTGCCTGAATTATTTGTTATAGAACCTTATGCAAATGTAAATCACTTAGTAGCTACTGTTGTTGGAGAACTAGAAGATAATAAAGATTGTATAGATGTAATAAAGGCAACATTTCCAGGAGGATCCATAACTGGAGCACCTAAAATCAGATCTATGGAGATAATAGATGAATTAGAACCAACACAAAGAAATGTGTATACGGGTTCTATAGGATATATTGGATTTAACGGAGATATGGATTTAAATATAGCTATAAGAACTATTATAAAGCAGGATGAAAATATATATTTCCAAGTTGGTGGTGGAATGACCTGGGATTCAAATCCAGAGGATGAGTATCAAGAAACATTAGATAAAGCTCAATCTATAATGAAAGCATTAAGAGGTTATTATGAAGAATAATATATCTTTTAATAGTAATTTAAGTAAATTTGGAATCGGTTTATTTGAGACTATAAAAATAGAAAATGAGCCAAAAGATTTTGATTCACATATGGATAGGCTATATAATTCTGTAAAAGATTTAAATATAAAAATTAATATAGATAAAAATACTTTAAAAGAAGAAGTTTTAATGTATATTAAACATAATAATATAAAAAATAAAGCTTTAAGAGTAACTTTATTTGATGAAGGATATAACATATCAACTAGAGATATTATATATAATGATAAAATGTATAATAAAGGATTTAAATTAACTATCTCTCCTATAAAAAGAGGAGATAGTATAATATATAGACATAAGACTACTAATTATTTTGAAAATATATATACTAAAGAATATGCAATTAAAAATGGATTTGACGATGCTATATTTTTAAGTGTAGAAGATGAAATATTAGAGACTTCTATGTGTAATATATTTTTCATAAAAGATAATAAAATATATACTCCGAATGAGGAATTACCAATACTAAATGGGACAATGAAGAAAAAAATAGAAGATATTTGTGCTGAATTAAATATAAATATAATAAAAAAATCAATATACATAGATGAAATAAGTAATTTTGAATTTTCATTTATAACTAATAGTTTAATGGGAGCTATGAAAGTTAAGTCAATAAAAAATATTGAATATGACAATGATAATGTATTATTTAAAAAAATATCATCTAAATTAATTTAATATATGTATTGGAGAATATATATGAAAAATATCATTTATAATATTTACAATGAGGAAATAAAAAAAATAATAAATGATGAAAATACTAAGGCTATATACTTAGTAGGATCATCTAAAGATATAGATTTTAAATTAGATAATGTATCAATTAATGATATTGATTTATTTGTTTTTATAAAGAACGGAGAAGAACAAACTAGAATAGTAAAGAAAATAAATAACATTGAATTTGATATAAATTATTTTTCTGAATATGGGGTAAAAAATTTTATAAATAAAAAAGAATATTTTTTCTTAAAAGAGATGAAAAATCCAAAAGTAGTATATGATAGGTTAGGAATATCAAAGGATATAATACGTTTATCTAGGGAAAAATTTAAAGAGGGACCTGATAAATTATCAAAAGAAGATATAAATTTATTAAAATCGAATTTATATGCTAAAGTAGAAGATTTAAAAGTTAAAGAAAAATTTGATGGTTTTGAATATGAATTTTTGACTAATTTATATTTAAAAGATATAATAGTTGGGTATTTTATTATAAATAACAAATGGATACCTAAAGATAAAAAGTTATTTAAAATATTAAAAGATGAAAATATAGAATTATTTAAGTTATGTAAAAAAGTTACTGAAACTTATGAGTATAAGGATTTGGTAGATCTATACCAATATATATTCATACAATAAATTATAAATCGAGGGGGCTAACTAAGTGAGTAATGTAGACAAAGAAAAAATAAAAAAAGCCGTTAGAGATATACTAGAAGCTATAGGAGAAGATCCAGATAGAGAAGGATTATTAGATACACCGGATAGAGTAGCTAGAATGTATGAAGAAATATATTCAGGTATTCATCAAGATCCTAGAGAGCATTTAAAAGTAATATTTCAAGATGAAGAGCATGAAGAATTAGTTTTAGTAAAAGATATTCCATTTTATTCATGTTGTGAACATCATTTAGTTCCATTCTTTGGAAAAGCACATATAGCTTATTTACCTAAAGAAGGAAGACTTACTGGTCTTTCAAAACTTGCTAGAATAATAGAAACTTTAGCTAAAAGACCTCAATTACAAGAAAGAATAACTAAATATGCAGCAGATATAATAATGGAAGAGCTTAATCCATATGGGGTTATAGTTGTTGTTGAAGCAGAACATATGTGTATGACTATGAGAGGAGTTAAAAAACCAGGCTCAAAAACCATAACATCAGCAGTTAGAGGTATATTTGAAAAAGATATAGCTGCAAGATCAGAAGCTATGAGTTTAATAACTATGAAATAAGAATAGGAGATATACAATATGTTTGATTATAATAAAAGAACTTATATAATGGGTATATTAAATGTGACTCCAGATAGTTTTTCTGATGGAGGAAAATTTAATAGTATAGAT
>CAJFPU010000077.1 GCA_904418825.1 uncultured Romboutsia sp.
AAAGAAGAACGTGAAAAAAGAATAAAAGCTGAAAGTGCTTTAGTTGGTGATAGAGATTTATTAGAAACACCACCAGAGCATTTGAATAAGATTGAAAAAGAAATATATATGGAGTTAGTACAGCCATTATTACATATAAAAGCATTAGGAAATGCAGATAGAGAAATAATAGCAATATGTGCTAATGCTAAATATAGAATGCATCAAGCAAATGAACTTATAGAGGAACACGGTTTAATGGTATATAAGGAAAATACTAAAACACATCAAGTGGAGCTAGTAGAAAATCCAGCTATAAAGACTTATAAAACCTATGAGGGAATATTTAATAAGAATATGACAGCAATAGGAATGAGTGCATCAGCTAGAAGTAAATTTGCTACAAATGTAGAGAATGAACAAAAAGAAAATAAACTTAATAACCTTCTAAGTGGATTAAGAGGTTAATTAATGTTTGATAATAGAGTTTATGAAACTAGAGCATATAAATATTGTAAAAGAGTTGCTACAGGTAAAGTTCCTAGTAACAAATGGATGATATTATTTGCTAATAAATTCATAAAAGATATTGAAAGAAGTAAGGATGAAAGTTTTCCTTACTTTTTTGATGTGGAAAAAGCCTATCTTATAGAAGAATTTATATACCAGCTTAAGTATACAGAAGGTTTAAAAGTTGGTGAAAATATAGTTCTTGCAGATTTTCAATCTAATATAGTCCAGAATGCATTTTGCTGGAGATGTAAAGATGATAAGAGCATATATAGATATAGGCAAATAATTGTATATTTACCACGTAAACAAGGTAAATCATATATTTGTGCTATCTTAGGTTTAATATCTATGATGTTAGAACCAAATGCACAGGTTTATAATGGAGCTACTAAAACAGCACAAGCTCAAATATTAGTTAATATGGCTATAAATTTAGTCAAATCAAATCCAGAGCTTGCAGAACATTTTAAAATCTATAAGAAGTACTTAGAATTTAATGGTTCAATATTCAATACTGTATCATCTAATGCAATATCACAAGATGGTATAAATCCAAGTTGTATAATTATTGATGAAAGTATGGTTGTTGCAAGAGGATTAAAAGATAGTTTAACATCTGGTTTTTTAATGAGAAAAAACTATCAAACATTTATGATTAGTACTGAATATCCAATGAACGATAAGACAGGTTGGTTTGATGAAATGTTAGACTATGGAAAACTTGTGCTTGAAGATGTTTTAGAGGATGAAAGAATATTACCTATAATGTATTGTTTAGATGATGCAGAGGAAATTCATAATCAAGAAATGTGGCTTAAAGCCTGTCCAATACTTGAAGAAGTTCCAGCAAGTTCTTTAGAAGATGAATATAAACAAGCATTAGAAAATCCATCTATTATGAGTAAAATATTAGTTAGAAATTATAATGTTCCACAAACTGTGAATGAAGAAAATTCATATTTAATGATGGACAAATGGAAAACTAATGCCGTAGATAAGATTAATTTTGAAGGTAAAGAAGTACATATAGGTGTTGATTTATCATTAACAACAGATATATCAGCTGTATCTATGATGTACAAAGAAGATGGAAAATACTATGTGAAATCAGTTGGTTTTATTCCAGAAGATAGTTTATCTAAGAGAAGAGAGAAGTTTGATTATAGACTTTCAGCATCTAAAGGTGAACTATTTATAAGAGAAGGAATGATAGTAGACTATGATTTCATTGAAAATTATATAAGAAATATAGAAAAACAATATAAATGTAAAATTAAAACAATAAACTTCGACCCATATAATGCTGTAAATATGATGCTTAGTTTATCTAATGATTATGAAGTAGTTGAGATAAGACAAAGTATGACTAACTTAAGTTCACCTACAAAAGAATTTAGAAATGAAGTGTACTTAGGAAATGTAATATATGAAAAATCTATGCTGTTTGATTGGTGTGTATCTAATGCAATCACTAGAATAGATAAGAGTGAGAATGAAATGCTGGATAAATCTAAATCTAAAAATAGAATAGATTTACTAGTAGCATCTATATTTGCATTCAAATCAGCATATGAGGTAGAAGAAAAAGCAAAATTTAATATTGATGATATTTTCATCATTTAGGAAAAATAGAACCTTTAAATTAGTTTTTAAAGGTGTTTTATAATGCTCAAAAGGTGTTTATATGCCTTTAAAATACTAAAGAAAGGAGGACACTATGGGAATATTTGATAAATTTACAACCAGACAAGAAACTGTAAATACTACAGATGCAGGAAGAGTTGTTAATGTGAATTTCAATGGATTTAGCAAAACAAATAAAGATGTGGCTTTAAAAATAAGTGCATTATATTGTGGTTTAAATCTAATAAGTGAAACAATAAGCTCATTACCTGTATATAAATACAAAATATCAGAAGATGGTAGTAAAGTTAGATGCAAAGAGAAAATAAACTACCTTTTAAATAGAAGTTGTAATGGATTTATATCAGCATTTGATATGAAAGATGCTCTTATCAAATCAGCAATACTTGAAGGTAATGGATTTGTATTAATAGTTCGTGATGATTACTTTAATATAACCAAGTTAGTGCCATTAAAGAAATCAGAGTGTGAACTAAGAAGAATAAACGGTACAGATGAATATCTATATTATGTATCTAAAGAAGGCTATCGTGGCACATATCAGTACTATGAAGTATTAAATTTAGTTACTAATAGTGAAGATGGTGTAAATGGTAAGGGAATATTAGAATTAGGTAAAGAAACTATAGGTTTAGCTGGTGCTCAAAATAATTTTATGGGTGCTACAATAACTAATGGTTCATTTACTAAAGGTCTATTAACAACACCTGCTAATTTATCACCAGAGCAAAGAGAAAATTTATCTCAAAAGATACAAAGTTTCTTTGGTGGTAATAATTCTGGAAGAGTTTTAGTGTTACCAGAAGATTTAAAGTATAGCAATATATCATTAAGTCCTTCTGATGTAGAATTATTAAATCATCAAGAGTTTAATATATCAGAAATAGCAAGATTATTAAAGATTTCACCACATATGATTGGTGGAGCAGAAAAGTCTGGTAACTATGGGAACTTAGAACAATCAAATCTACAGTTCTTACAATATACATTATTACCTTATATTAGAAGGATTGAAGAATTGTTAAATATGCAATTACTTTCAGAAGATGAAAAAATAGATGGTGATACATTCTTTGAATTTAATTTAGATAATCTATTAAGAACCAATAAAAAGGATGAAATAGAATACTATGCAAAAGCAATAGATACAGGAATAATGTCTATAAATGAAGTAAGAACTAAATTAAATATGAATAAAGAAGATGGTATGGATATATTCACTCTATCTAAATTCAACTCAATAGTTAGAAATGGTGAAATAGTTAATACCATTATGAACCAAACTGTGGGTGAGCATTCACAGGAACAAACAGATATAGAAGATATGAACACTAGCGAAGAAAACTAGTGTTTTTTAGTGTGTAAATTTTTAAGAAAGGAACAAGCAAAAATGAAAGCACTTATAGAACGTAGAGCCAAATTAATGGCTGAATTAGATGCTATGGAAACAGAGCTTGAAACAAGAACAGCAGAACAAAAAGATGTTGAAGAAATGCAAGCGAAAATAGCAGAAGTAAAAGAAATAGATGCTCAAATAGAGCAACAAAAAGAAACTAAAAACTTAAAAAATACAAAAGAAATGAAAGTAGAGGAAACAGATATGGAAACAAGAGCAATGTTAGTAGAAGGAAAAGAAGTAGAAATAAGAACAGGAATGACTAAAACAAATGTAAAAGGTGAACAAGTACACAATGGTGCATTAGTCACAGAACCAGCAAAAGAATTAGGATTAAAAGATTATGCAAGAATAGAAAAATTCAATGGTAATTCAATAGTACCTGTTCAAAAACAAAAGATGGGAAAACTTGTTAAAGCTGGAGAATTAACAGAAATATCTAAGAAAGATATTTTAATAGACCAGATAGACCTAAGACCTGAAAAATATGCTTTATTAACTGTAGTATCAGAAGAGTTAATGAATGATGCATCATATGATGTTGAAGGATTAATAAGAGAAGAAGGAAATCAAGCTATAGATGAAACTGTAGAAAGTATGATAGCTACAACATTAAATACAGCAGAAGGTGTTGAAGAAGTTTCTCAAAAAGCATCTGGAGTTATAGCTTTAGAAGATGTTACTAACTTATACTTTGGATTAAATGCTAAATACAGAAAGAATGCTATATTCGTAGTAAATGATGAACACTTAAGGGGATTAGCTGGATTAGTTGATACTACAGGTCAGCCAATACTAGTTAGAGATTTAGTAAATGGAATGAGCTTTAAACTTATGGGTAGACCAGTTGTTGTTTGTGAAGATATAACAGATATGATGTTTGTTGATATGGAAAAGGCTGTAGTTTGTGGAATAGGAACAAATGCACAAGTTAAACGTTCAGATGATGCATTCTTTACAACAGGTGGAGTTGCATTCAGAACAACAGTTGCTTTAGATTGTAAACCAGCTATAGTTAAAGCAATAGCTAAGTTAAAGTTTGCAGGATAATATTTCCTAGTTGAAAATAAGTTGTGTCTTTAATGACACAACTTTAATTTTATTTTAATTGAGGTGATAAAATGAAATATGAAGTTATAACATCACCTTTTTATTGTACAGTATTACAAAGAGCATTCACTAAAGGTCAAATAGTAGAAATAGAAAATTCAACTAGAGCTTTAGAGCTGGTTAATGCTGGATTGTTAGCTATAGTAGAAGTTAAAAAGAAATCTACTAGAAAGAAAAAGGTGAAGGCAAATGAATAAAATTTATATGCAAAGTATAGATTTAGAATTTATAAAAAATTATCTAAGAATTGAACAAGAATTTGAAGATGATGATATAGAATTACAAATCTTTATGCAAGTAGCAAAAGATTATTTACAAAAAGTTTGTGGTTTAACAGAAGATGAATTTTTAGATGCAAATACACTAATTCCAGCTTACTTAATACTAGTTGCTGAAATGTATGAATATAGAAGTGCTATGGTACAAACAAATACTAAAGCGAACCCATTGATACAACGATACATTAATAGTTCCAGAAAGTTCTTTTAGGTGAGTTATGTTTAATATTGGTGAGTTACGAGAAGTATTAGAAATTCATAGTGAGGTTAAAACAACAGATAAAAACACAGGAATGAGTGTTAAAGAACTTCAAAAATTACATAGGTTAAGATGTAAAAAGAAAGTTCAAACATCTAAAGAATATATTAATGCTAATAGAGATACTGAAAATATAACTGTAAAGTTTTTAGTGTTTAGCAGAAGAGATATTTCTTTAGAATATATTGTTGTTTATAAAAAAGAACAATATAATATAAAACACGTTTATCCATATGGTGATGGATGGCAAGAAATAACGTGTGAAATAAGAAGGTAGTTAATATGAGTTTAGAATTTGATATGTCAAGTTTAACTAAAAAACTATCAGAGCTTGAAAAGAAAGTTCAAAAAGATGTAGCTAAGAAAGCATTATTAGCTGGAGCAGAGCCAATGGAAGATGCTTTAAAGAGTGCATCACCTGTAGATACAGGAGAATTAAGAGATAACATAAAGAGTGCTAAGAAGATAAAAACTAAAAAAGGTAGAACCACAATAGATGTTGGAGTTACAGGAGATAATCGAAAGATTGTTGAACGTGCTTATTATAACCACTATGGAGCAAGGTCGAAAGCACCAACATATTTTATGGATGATGGTTTTAAAAAAGGTTTAAATCCAGCACAAGAAAAAATGTTAGAAGTATTAAAGAAAGAATTGAAATAATTATGATTAACTTAAAGATTATACAAGCATTAGAACCTTTAAACATACCTATTTATTGGATGAATTATGATGGTAATGATGAAGAATATATAATATTCCAAACTAATAGCCAGAATGATATTAGATTTACTGATGATACAGCTGATGCTGAAAGTTCTGATATAGGTTTAATATTTTGGTTTAATACACCAGCTGGAGCATCTAAAATAGATATCTTAAAGGAGCTAATGAAACAAAATAATTTTATGAAAATAAGTGAACGTGATATGTATGATGATGGTTATTATGGTAGAACGTTTAATTTTAGATATGTAAAGAACCTGTAGTTGCAGGTTTATTTTTATGTAAAAATAAGAAATGAGGTAATAAAAATATGGCAAAAATAGGTCAAATAGGTTTAAGTGGTTTACACTTAGCCAAAAGAAAAGACACAACAAATGAAGTAGATACAGCAACAACTATATCTGTAGCTGGCTTAGTTACAGCAGAAGTAGAGATAGAAACTGTAAGTGAAAATATATATGCTGATGATGTTGTAGCAGAAGTAATAGCAACAGGATTTAGTTCTGGAACAGTAACTATGGAACTTTTAGGACTTTCAATGGAAGAGTATGCATTAATTTCTGGACAAGAAATGGTTGATGGAGTTATAGCAGATAATGCTAATGTATTATCACCTGTACTTGCAATGACATTCAAGTCACAAAAATCTAATGGTACTTACAGATATGTATCTTTACCACAAGTTAAAGCAAATATAAAAGGTGAAAGTTTTGCTACAAAAGAAGATGGTGTTGAAATAGCTAATGTAGAAATAGAGTTCTCTATAATACCAATGGCTGAAACAGGGATATGGAGGGTTCGAGCAGACCAAGATGCTTGTAAGAATACAGAGTTCTTAAATACATTCCTAACTACATTCCCAGAAAATGTACCAACACCTTTAGAAATGTTAAAAACTAAAAAGTAGTGAAAATAACTAAGATAAAAGGTTCTCTATATTCTATTTAGAGAACCTTTAAATTATACATAAGGTATATTTATACCTGTGAAATAAGGAATATTTTATATATATTCCTTAGTATTTAAAATAATTTGAACATTAAGGAGTTTATATAATGCAGAAAATAAAAATAAATGGAAAAGAATATAAAATATCATTCAATTTTGGAGTTATAAAAGGTGTATGTAAAGAGTGTAAATGTACAACACCAGAAATGATAGCTAGATTATCAGAAGGTGATTTAGATGTTATATCAAGTGTTTTATATCACGGCATAAAATTCAATCATCCAGAGTTTGAGCAATCAGAAGTAGATACATTAAATTTACTAGAATTATTTGCTAGTTTTAATGTTGTTGGTCAACTAATGAATGATGCAATGCCACAAGATAATAAACCAAAAAAAACAACAAAGAAGAAGAAATAGATTTAACTGATGATTGGGATTGGTCATATCTGGAATATTTGTGGTATACGTTATTACACAGAACAGATAATTTTGATAATACAACACCTAAATATTTATTTGAACAGCAAGAGGTATATATGAAGGTAAATGGATTATCGAAAGATGATAAATCTAAAGTAAAAGAAGAAAAGAAATTGGACAAAGTAGAGGATTTCTTTTAATAAATAGGAGATAAACAAGGAATTTAATTTCCTAGTTTATCTCTTTTTTTTTATTAAATAATTAAAGAAAAGAGGTAAAAGAAATAATGAGTGAAGTTATAAATAATTTGCTTGTAGAACTTTCATTAGATAGTAAAGATTTTGAAAGTGGAATGAAAGATGTAAATCGTGCCACGAAACAAATGGAAACAGCATTTAATGCAAGTAAGAAGGCATTAGCTTTAAGTGAAAAAGGTATAGAAGATTATACTAAAGCTGTTAATGCTGGTGAAAATGTATTAAAGCAATATGAAAATAAATTAGATGCTTTAAATAAGGCATATGCAGAACAGCAAGATAAACTAAAGAGCTATAAAAAAGAATTTGATGAACTACCAGCTAAAATATCTGATGCTGAAAAGAAATTACAAGATTTAGCACAAACGGTAGGAACAGGTTCTAAAGAATATAAAGATGCAGAGAAGGAACTTCAAAAGTACCAGCAAAAACTAGATGGTATGGATAGAACACTTTCTAATGCTGTAGCTGGCTTAAGAAGTTTTGAAAATCAAATCCAGCAGACTGAAAATAAGATGTCACAAGCATCTAAAGAAGTTGGACAGCTGAAAGATGAATTAGCTGGATTAGATGATGTTGATACATCCAATCTATCATCTATGTTTGATGATTTAGATATAAGTGATTTCACAGGTCAAATAGATGGCTTAGATGGTGCTTTAGACTTATTAGGTGGTGGTGCTAAAGCCTGTGGACTAGCATTAGCTGGAATGTTCACAGCATCAGTAATAGATGGTGCAAAAAGTTTTGATAAAGCCATAACTGATTTAGAAATAAATCTAGGAGTTACAGAAAAACAAGCTGAAAACCTTCATAAGAAGATAAAAGATTTTTCAGATGGAGGATATGATGTTGGAAGTATATCAGAAGGTGTTGAATTATTAACTCAAACTATGAGCCTTACTGATACTGAAATGGAAAAAGTAACTAAAGGTATGTCTATAATGAACGATAGAGGATATGAAACATCTGATATGGTTCGTTTTATGCAAATGGCTTATAATAACTGGGGAATGGATGCTACTGATGCATTGGGGATGATTATCCGTGGTCATCAAGATGGTATGAATATCGCTGGAGATATGATGGATACATTCTTAGAATATACACCTATATTTAGTCAATTCGGTGTAGATGGTGAACAAGCATTTGCATTAATATCACAAGCTATGCAAACTACAGGTATGGATAGTGATAAAGTAGCTGATATGATGAAGGAGTGTTTTTTAACTATTACTGATGGTTCTTCATCAAGTGCCGAAGCATTAGCTAGTGTTGGTGTAGATGTAGATGAATTGAGGGCAAAAATTGATAGTGGTGAAATAACTATGGTTGATGCTTTCAATGAGGTAAATAAAGCCATACTAGGTGTAGGTGATGAAACACAAAGAGCACAAGCACTTCAAGATATATATAAAGGAACAGTAGAATATGGAAACCAAACAGTTTTAGAAAGTTGGTTAAATGTTAAAGATGGTGCTTTAGATACAGCAGGAGCTATAGATGAAGTAACAGGTGCTTATGAAGGAAGTTATCAAGCATCACAGCAAGATTTTAGCAACAGTTGGAATGAGTTAAAAGAAACTATTGGTAGTGGTGTATTACCTAT
>CAJFPU010000078.1 GCA_904418825.1 uncultured Romboutsia sp.
ATTCTTCTCTATTTATATCTTTAGCTGACACCTTTTCACTAAATATTTTCTCAACATTGTACTTCTCCATTGTTATAAGCTGTCTACTTTCATTTTGTTCTACTGTTGAAACTCTTACATATCCTACTATCATTTTATTTCTTCCTCCGATTTAATTAACTTTATGAACTAACTATATCATTTTGTAAATTTAAAATCAAGGACTTTATTTACATTTTGTAAATTAATTATAAAAATAACCCTAAATTTACAAAAATATTTACTTTTATAATTGTAAATTTAGGGTGTACTCTATATTTTCATATTAAAACCTAACGAAACTCTAATCTATAGATACCTTAATCCTTTGACTTTATGGCTAGATTTAGTTAATATCAAATTTACATACATTTTTAAGCATTTTAAAAGCCGTCAACTTTTTTTGCTAACGGCTTTTATTTTTTATAAATATTTACTTTTAACAACTTCAGCATCTGCAACTATAACATCTCCTAATATAATTATTTGATTTACAGGTTCTACACACTCATTTCCTGCTGTTGAAGTTTGTGCAATAGATACACAAGTAACTATTATACCTATGATCCCTATAATTACACTTGCAATAGTTAGATTTCTCTCCCATTTTTTCATACTTTTCACCTCCTTTTTTCTAATCTCATCCTATAATAGATTAGAACCCATTTTTTTATAATATTTTTAATGCTCTATATGTTATTACCTAAGTAACTTAATATTTTTAAACTCGTTTTTTAACTTTTTTATTTTAAAGTTGATAAGTTTCCAAAAGTATTAATATATTGTTCAAAATAAAATTACAAAAAATGTATTTTTATTTTAGACATAAAAATAGCACCTGTTATGGCGCTATTTTTTATATATAATATATAAACTTTTTCTAATATCTATCTCTACATCTTTCTATAAAATAATCTTCTTTCTTTAACCAAGAAATAATCAATTCATTTAGTGTTTTATCCTTTATTCTTTGACACTGTCTTTCACTTAACCCTATCTCTTTAGATATTTGTTTCCAATTATATTTATGTTTAAATCTATGCTCTATAATTTGTATTTTATTAAAATAGTTGATATGTAGCTTTATATATCTATTAAGGTCTGACTCATTTTCTCCATCTTCTTTATAAGGTTTTAATATTTCATTATATTCATCTTTATTTTTAAGTAAACCTGAGTAATACTCATAATCTTCTACTTCATATTCATTTATTTGACTAATATTAAATATCTCTGCAATGATTTCATAATTCTCTGATGAAATTTTTAATAAAGCTTTTTCAACTCTCTTTCTTATTTCCCTTAATTCATTATCTGTAAGATCTACTTCTTTAGATTCTCCATAAAGTTCAATATATAGTTTTCTAGATTGTTCTTGTAATTCTTTTAACTTTCTGTTCAACTCTTCATTTCTCTCATCTATGCAATCCATATTTATTACCCCATTATTATAAATTTGAGTATAAAAAAAGCACCTACTAATGTAAGTGCTTAAATTTGAACATAATTATCCAACTCAATTATACTAAAAAAACGACATTTCTTCAATACAAACTTTTTTCAGATAAAACACAAATTGCCTGTTAAATTAATTTACGAATTAAAGTTAGAAATATAAAAAAGACTACTAAAAAGTAGTCTTTTTATCACATAACTAACTGAGTTCTTTAAAAGTTTCTAATAATTAAACAATAAAAACTCTCTCACATAATCAAATATAATATTTCCATATTTCATACATACTATTCATTTTCTTCCAAAAACGTGATAGTACAAAAGGATCATTTATACAATGATCCTTTCACACATAATTCACTGAACCACAATAATTGGTTCTCTCACATAATCTACTTTAAATCCTATTCTATAGAATAATTAAATATTCCTTTATATTTTTTCAAAAACATAAAAAGGACCACTAAAAAAGTAGTCCTTTTCTCACATAATTCACTGAGTTAAATAAATTAACTCTCTCACATAATCCATAATAGATATTATCATATACAACTATATCTGTAAATGATTTTATTTTATTTTAACTTACTATCTTACACCTGCAATCTTTATTGAATTACTTATTTCATCTAAAACTTCACCTTTAACGCTACCTGGAATATTTGAAAAATCTATTCTTTGGATACTTACGCCTGTAATATTAAGTACATTTCCCCACCTTACCATATTTTTAAATCTTTTAACATTTTCTACCTTAACATACATCGGTTCATTTGGATTTTTTGGGGTTTTACTTGATAATGGAAGAACAAATGCCTTTTTCCCACTTACCTTTAATATAATGGCTGGATGTTTCCCTCCAAACTCATCTCCTATATTAAATCCAAAGTCAACCCAAACTACACTACCTCGTCTTATATTAATATTATCTGGTTTCTTAAATAATTTTTCATTATTAATTAAATTAGTCTTAGTATTAAGCCAATTTAAAAATAAACTTGCAGTATAATGAATTTCTTCATCCTCAATATTAACTCCTGATACATAACTATCTAATGTAGACCTAAGCATTTCCAAATCTACATTTAAATCTACATTAGATTTATTTCTTTTAGACATAAAATCAATCCCCTTTCTCGTAGTTAAATTATAACAATAATATTTAACTTTGTCCTATCTAAAAACTTACCTAAAACATATTTACTTTAGATTAATAATATTATATAACCTCAGATTTAAGTAAAAATGGACAAAGTTACCCTACATATGCTTGTAGAGTAACTTTCCTAACAGAATATATAACCCCGTCATCTCGGCATGTATACGACCATGCAACGTTAGGACTAGTACAAGTTAATACCCACCTTTTACATTTAAATATAGCCATCAACTCCCCAGACAATGGCAAGGTATAACATTGGGTATTTCCACAAAGAGTTGCCACCCTATCCTCTTGTTATTTGTGGTGCGATATTACCACTCTCACCCCTTTTATGTGGTACTAGACACATATATATGGTGTTGGGATTTTGACCCAAGTGTTTAGTCGGCATCCCCTGTACTCTGTCGAGCCTTTCGGTTAGCTCTAGGTCAAACACTCTTCCTTATAAAACCTTATCTATTTAATTTTTTATTTATATGTAATACATCTTCGCTTAATTTCTCTAATTATCAAGGGTAGAGTTAATCCTTTATAAGTATCTAGCTTAACTTATAACTAACAGCTAATATTAATTATCAAGGTTAATATCAATCCTTCATGAGAATCGAGCCTATCTCATGACTATCGGCTTTTAAACTTTAGATGTATGAATTCTTTGCATAAAAAAAGACTTATCCCACTATCTTGGAATAAGTCTATAAGTATCCTTAGAATTATATAAATTTATATTAAAGTTAATAAAGTACTTGAATAAAGTAAATACTCTATATTATACTATTAAATATAAATTTAATAATAAACTGTAGTTATTATTTAAAAAGTATCGCCAAATACTTTTTAGATATTACAGTTCTGAGGCTTACTTGTACTACTGACTATGGGAAGATAGTTGGTACTAATCCTGTTGAAGGTCGCCAAACCTAAAACGGAACTTGTAAGTCTTTCTATTTAATTTTATATTCTTATATTAACCTTGCATACTACTTTCGTCAACATTTTTTTGGATTATCTAGTATTATATAGTTAATTTTTACATTTTTATTTTTCATGTCTGCTTGGTAATCCTAATTTCCATCTTATCATATCACCAATTATAGGGAATATATCATTATGCTTACTACCAAATCTCATCCACTTTCCATCAAAGCTACCAATATCTCTATTTCCAGTTTCAATGTCCGGAAGATACTCTGCCATTTTATCTATTCCATATTTAATTCTGTCCTCTTCACTCAATTGATAGTATCTCCACATTGGATTGCTATGGCTGAAATCTAAGTCTGTTATTCCATCTAATAGATGTCTTAAATTTTCTTCACTTTTCTTCTTACCAAATGCAAAATCATATGTTAACTTAGCTAATGCTTTTAATACTACTGGTTGAGCTGATACAGTATTATATTTAGCTGATGGCTCTCCAAATCCAGGGATCTGACTTACTGCATTCCAAAATTCTTCTGCTACATCTAGCCTTGATTCAACTATAGTTGGTGTTGCACTATTTATATTAGATTTATTTAGTATTAAATGTGCATTTACTCCTACTATATCCTTTCTTGTAAGAGATCCATTATCTTTATCCCAGTCTATTTTATCTGTATCACAAATACCTATCAATCCAGTTTCTATTAGCTTATTTTTTATAAATGCGTTTACAGGATTTGAACTATCAAATTCTAATGCTAAGCTTTTTTCTACTTTTTTGCCAAGATTATTTAAATCATGGAATAGTTGTCTTTCTTGTTCTATATTAAGACCTAAATGAATTTCTACACTTACTGTGAAATTCTTTCTTATTATATTATCGCATTCATACCATACATTTAATTCCTCATCAGGTACTGTCCTATCATCTCTATTATGTGGAAAAATAGAGCTTTTTTTAGTAGGATATTTATGGTCTGACTTTATTTCATCTAAAAATTCTATAACCATTTGTATTGCTTTTCTACGATGTTGTCCATCCACAATGTAAAGTATATCTTGTTGACTTAACCATACCTTTAAACCAACAGGTTCTCCTGTTGATGTATATATATTACTGCCTTTCATATTACACCCATTTAATCCTGCTGTTCTTAAATTAGCTACTAATGGCTGTAATGCTGTATAAGGTTGGCTTCCTACAATATTTCTTAATTCATTTTTAGTATTTAATAATGTATCTTCTGTATTGCTGTGCTCATTTATTGCTGCTGTTAATACTGCTTTTAATATATATCTTGCTAATGATGTTGCATGTTTTATATCTAGCTTTCTTTGGGCAACTGGCTCTCCATTTGCACTTCTTTCATTGGCTACATCTGACATTCTATAGAAATCAAATAATGGTATTTTTGATACTAAAGTTGGATTTCCTAAATTATTAGATGTATATGCATTTATTGATAAATTAGCTGTATCTCCTCTATTTATAAGTTCATTTAATGGCTTAATATCTTTATTCATATTTATGATCCTTTCATTTGTATATTATATATAATTACATATTTAGTTATAATTTGTCAAACATTTTCTCCTGGATTTTTTTTTAATGTACCAGGATTATTTTTTCTCTTTTTTTCTCCTTCCTGGTTATTCAATATATAAAAAAAATGTTTATATATTACCTATGTTTATTTAGGTAATATATAAACATTTTTTATCATAAGATTATTGAAATTACTAGTATTAACATACTCCATAGGTAGTAAATTCAAATTCTATTTCTTCAAATAATTTATTAATTTCAACTAGATTGTTTACTAATCTTTGATATAATACTTCATCATATTCTCTTAATTTATTATGATAGCCCTTTATTACGGTATTTGGTTTTTTCTTACCTTTATCTTTATAATATTTCTTAACAGCATTATCAAATATATTAATGTCCACTAGATCTCCATTAGTTGCTACCCCCAACAAAATATTGTAGTATCTTTCACCTTGTATCAACCTATTGTAAATACTATCTTCTATACCTTGACAGTATTTTTCTATAACTAGCTTTAATCTTTTTCTTATAGTCTCTAAAAACCATAGTTTTAATTCTTCAAAATGAATTATAAACTTATCTATTGTAGCTACTTTAGACTTACATAATCTCCTTATTAACATAGTATTATTAGTAGATACTTCAATTCTTACTGTATTATTATTGATAGCTATCTGTCCTGTATCCTCTAGCTGCCTTGTCTTGTTATATATCTTTATTTTTCGATCACTTAGATTTACCATTAAACTTTCCGTTTCTCCATTATGATCCACAAGAAACACCTTATCTTTTTCTTGGTCTAAAGATCTCTTTATTAACTTAAATGTATCTAATAATTTGGGATTGTTGCAATTATAATTAATTTCAAATTTACTAATAATTGCCTTATCCAAATTTATATCAATTCCCACTTCCTTGAATTCTTCTTTAATCTTTGAGATTAATTTATACATATCATCTTTTTCATTTATATTTACTTCATTTGTTCCATACAAAACTCTTGGTGCATTTACATCTATAGATAAATCTATATACGGAACTCTATTTAATTTTAACTTCATAAGATAGTTATCTTTTTCATTAGTTGAATTTCCTTTTATTGTTATATCTATATCTGCAACTTCTATATCTTGTCCTAAATTTATCTCTTGTATTTTTACACCTTCTCCAGCAACTATATACCCCTTATAACGATTTAAATCTATTGAGTTGATATATATGTTGATTAATCTCATTCTGTCTATTCCTATAGATGATCTCATCTCTTTCTCCTTTCATAATTAAAATAAAATATTAATTTTATTTACTTCTTATGAAACTTTTGATGTTTCTATTGAAGTAACTATTATTCCTTCATATTCTTTAATCCTTACTAACGAACCTTTACTATTTAGTGAAATTATAGGTTCTTCAACAATTAATCCATCTTTGAATTTAGATACCTCATCTAATCTTGTTATATATATATTTTCTTTTAAATTAAGTTCTTCTTCATCTTGTGCATAATCTATTACATTACAGTTCTTAAACATTAATCTGTATCTCTCTTCTTCTTCAATTCCTTTGATTATATATAATTTTTCTAACTTTTCCATAAATGCTTGTACCTTCTTTGGTAATTTTTTATATTTATATTTATACTTCCAGCAGCTCTCTCTATTACTTAAATAAGTATTTATAGACGCTCTTCCTATATATTTATAAATTCCTTTTTCTAGCCCTATCTCTTTTAGTTCTTTATCATCTTCTTGTGTTAAATCCCATACTCTTTGATATATTTTAAACTTATTATTTTTCATATTACATATTCTCCAATTCTTTTATAATTTCTCTTTGCCCATATTCTTCTAAATACGGTATTATGACTTCCTTTTTATGCTTGTTCCATGAATTTATATCAACATCCTTGCCCCACTTTAAGTAGTTAGACTTTACAATTCTTGCAAAATTATTACTAAAAGATATTTCTTCATGACATCTTAAAGCATATGGAATTTCATTACTTCTCTTCAATTCATCTAATAATTCCATCAATGGATCATTCTCTATTTTCTCTTTTACTCTTCTCCTTGCTTGTTTTATAGCAACCATTTATTAATCCTCCACTTCATCCTTGAAAATTGGTGTAATTTTAGATCTAGTTGATGGTGTTAAACCATAATTTCTAGATATTGCATCTATTTTAGTTGCAACTTCATTTTTAATCTTCATTGTTTTTATATATATCTGAAGATCATCTTTTAATTTTTCTAACTGATTATTTAAATAGTTATATTCAACTATTAAATTTGCTAACAAACACAACTGTATAATGTCACTATCAATTAAATTTGGTATTACACTACATAAGAACTCTATTATTTTTTTATGTTCATCTGTATCTCCTAGAATTCCTAAAAAATTATTACTTTCTAAATTCTCTGTTCCTATTACTGACCATAGGTCTTGTATTTCACTTTCCTTAGCTTGCTTTGTTGAGTTATATCTAACTTCCATGTTAGTCCTCCTTATATTTCTATACATATATATAACGATCTATAAATCCTAAATGTAAAATTTATAGATTATTTAACTTTTATAAATAAATATATACAAAACAATTCACATATGTAAAATTGTCCTTTCACATACATATATTGCGATAGGATATGAAAATGTAAAAGTTAAATCAAATTTTTTTTTATTTTTTTTCTAAAACCACCTGATCCCCCTACATATGCTTTAAATAAAAAAAACAGCATATCATTAACTGATATACTGTTTAGTATTTTTCCATATATTCTTTTAGTGCCTGAGCCATTAAATCTTGCTTATTGAATTCCTTATTCTTCTTTGAAAATTCTTCAAATTTATTCCATATTTCTTTATTTATTCTTATTGTAGTTCTAGTACTTTCAGATTGAGGAAGATCTATTTTAATACCTTGATTAATTACCTCAATAACTTCTGTCATACTTTTGTCATTAACTCTATTATCAAACCATTTTATGACTTGCTGTATCTTATCATAATCATTAGCTAAGTTAATTATATTAGCCTTTATATCCTGTTGTATGTCTATAGTCATACCTTTATCATCACTTATTATTATATCTTGTTTTAAATTGTTTTGTGTCTTTTCTATAACTTTTGTCATACCTTTGTCATCAGTTGTATTAGGTTCATATTGTTTTGTCTTTTGACTGTATTTATAATTTAATTTCTTAATTTCTCTTTGAAAATTTTTTTCTCCTATTTCTAATTTTTTTCTTACGTCTTCTACTTTATATCCTTCACTTAATAATTTGTTAATATAATTTATATCCATTTGCTAAAGCTTAACCCCCTTCATATACTGATTAACATTGTCATACCTTTGTCATCATAAATTATAGCATAATAATAGGCTAGTAATTATACTAGCCTTACTTATTTTCATATTCTTTTATTAATTTATCTAACGTAGGTCTTGAAATTCCTAGCTCTTTAGCTAATTGAGTTTTATTAAGCTCTCTATTTAAATATTTACTATAATATGCTTCAAAATTATCTACCTTAACTTCTTTACGACCTTTATATTTACCTAGTGATTTTGCTATTGCTATACCTTCTCTTTGTCTTTCTAACATATTAGTTCTTTCAAATTCATTTATAGCACCTATCATAGTTAACATTAGTTTTCCTGTTGGTGTACTACTATCTATGTTCTCTTTTGCACTTATTAAGTTAACTTTCTTATCCTCTAGTAACTCTACTATATGTAATAGATCCTTTGTACTTCTAGCTAATCTACTAAAATCATGTATAACTATTGTATCTCCCTCTCTTACAAACTCTAGCATCTTATTTAATTCTTCTCTATTTATATCTTTAGCTGACACCTTTTCACTAAATATTTTCTCAACATTGTACTTCTCCATTGTTATAAGCTGTCTACTTTCATTTTGTT
>CAJFPU010000079.1 GCA_904418825.1 uncultured Romboutsia sp.
TATAGTAACCATCCTTTGAATTTTATGTGATAATCTTAGGTTACTATATTTGTTAGAGTTTTATTATTGTAAAAATTAACTAGCACAACGAGTTAATTAAGTATATATAAAAAATGGTGGTATATTACCACCATTTTTTATATGGGAGATTAAGATGAAATATATTTAAGTTATGGGGGCTATATGTATATATTATTGGCAGAACAATTTAAATATATACGTATTAGTAGTTCAAAAAATGTAATAATAGAAGATGAGACATAAAATCGAATTGACATTTGTAAAAACTAATGATAAAATGTTTAGGTATGAGATTTGAATCTCATTTCTCTGCTCTACAAATGTAGAGCCGTTAAGTCCAAAGGGAGGTGAAAAGATAATGAAAAATTATGAATTAGTTTTCGTAGTAAAGCCAAACGCTGATGAAGAAACAAGAGAAGCTGTTCTTAACAAAGTTAAGGAAGTAGTTGCTACTAACGGAGAAGTAGTTAAAGTTGACGTATGGGGGAACAAAAAATTAGCTTACCCAATAGCTAAGTTCACTGAAGGTCACTATGTATTAGTTAACTTCGCAGCTGGTGTTGAAGTACCTAAAGAATTAGATAGAAACTTAAAGATAAACGAAAACGTAATAAGACACATGATAGTTGTTGCTTAATAACTAGTTTTATTACTAAAAAGGCGGTGTTATTATGAACCATGTTGTATTAATTGGTAGATTAACTAGGGATCCTGAGTTAAGATACATCGCAGGAACTGGAACGCCTGTTGCAAACTTTGCAATAGCTGTTGATAGAGAATTCTCAGGCAAAGATGGGAAAAAAGAAACTGACTTTATTGATATACAAGTTTGGGGCAAATCTGCAGAGAATTGCGCTAACTACATAGGAAAAGGAAGTTTAGTAGCTATACAAGGTTCATTAAGAATCGATAGTTACCAAAATCAAGCTGGAGAAACTAGAAAAGCTACTAGAGTAAATGCAAATAGAGTACAGTTCTTAGATACAAAGAATAAATCTGAGAGTTCATATAAAGGAAATCATCAAGGGTTTGAGCCGAGTTTTGAACCAAGCTTTGAGCCAACTGGATTAGATCCACAAGGATTCCAAGCTATAGATGATGACGATATACCATTCTAAAAAAGGAGGGAAATTTACTATGATAAACAAGAAGAGACGTAAGAAAAAGAGAGTTTGTCAATTCTGTGCTTCTAAAGATGCTAGAATAGATTACAAAAACACTCAAAGATTACAAAAATACGTAACTGAAAGAGGTAAAATATTACCAAGAAGAATCTCTGGAACTTGTGCTAAGCACCAAAGAGAATTAACAGTTGCAATAAAGAGAGCTAGAAACATAGCACTTTTACCATATACATTAGACTAAGAAAAGGACGAGCCTTACGGCTCGTTTTTTTGTTTATCTGGTTAAATATGTTATAATTTATGATATAATATTTATATAGTTAAGGGGGGGAAGTTGTGAAATTTGATAGAAACTCAGATGTAACTAAAAATGTAAAAATAATAGAATGGATGAAGAAGGAACTTATACTTAGTGTAGGAGATGTGTTTGATTTAATTTTTAAAGGTGTAAAACCTTTAGATGAAGTACTTCAAGATACTTTAGCAAATATAATAATGATAACATATTTATTAGCTAAAAGATTAGGAATAAGTTTTAGTGAAATAGATTATAAGATCAAAGAAAAGATAAGAATAGGAATAGATCAAAATCACAGTGTAGAGAGTTGGTATGGAGATTTTTCGAATTTAAAAAAACATATGGAAAATAGGGAGTGATTTTAAATTGAATAATAAATTAAGGCTAGCTCAAGCATCGCTGATAGCTGCATTAGGTATATTGTTATGTTTAATAACGGCATATGTACCTATATTAAGTATACTTAGTATAGCAGTACCTGTACCTTATGCAATTATAGCAACATTAACTGATAATAAGTACTCTATATTATCTTTAATAGCAACATTTTTTATATTAATGTTTACAGTAAATCCATTATATTCAGTTAGTGTATGTATAATGAGTATAGTTCCAGGTATTTTTATAGGAAGTGCACTAAGAAATAATAAAAAAGAAGGTTTTAATAAATTTGAACCAATATATATAGGTACTATAATAACTATGATATGTGTAATAGTATTTTTCTTTATTGGAAACATAGTATTCAAAACAAATATATTAGAAGATTTTATGAATTTAGTAAAAGAATCTGTAAATATTCAAATAACTATCATGGAAAATACTGGTATAGATTTGAAAGAAGGATTTAAGGCATTAGATATAGTAAACTATATAAATAATATGTTACCAACAATGCTATTTTTACAAGGTATGATAGTTGCATTTATTATATATTCTTTAGAAATCTTTATTTTAAAAAGAGTAAGAATAGTAAACTTAGAATTACCGAAGCTTTTAGATTTTTATTTGCCTGGAAATGCTATAAGTGTATTATTTACACTATATATATTTGTTTTATTTATGGATTTAATAAATTTAAATTTACATACTGATTTAATAATGATGAATTTGCAACTAGTATTTAATTTTATGTTTATGCTTCAAGGTATAGCAGTTTCTATTTACTTTTTTAAAAAGTGGATTAGAAGCGGTTCATTAAAAATGATATTTATGTCAGCATTGACTTTAAGTATATTTGGGTTTATGGGAATATCTTTTGTGGGTATGTTAGATAGTATAATAGACTTTAGAAGGGTAAGAAGCTATAAATCTACTTAGGAGGTATAGATGACTAGTAAACGAATCTTAAAAATGAATATGCCAGAGGTAAATCTATATATAGTAATTGTAGGAATTGCATCTATATTTCTACTTTACTATAACTTTTATATAGGATGTTTATTTTTTATTGGATTCTTATATATGGTTTTTAATAATTGGAAGACAACTAATATAAGAAGAAAAGAATGGACTAATTATATTCAAAATTTATCTTTGGATATAGATGAAACTACTAAAAAAGCGGTAATGAATCTACCTATACCTTTATGTATACTTGAATTTGATGGTAGAATCACTTGGTATAATAGTAAGTTTAATACTATGGTAGGTGAAAATGATTTACTAGGTGTAAATATTGATAATCTTATAAAGAATTTAAATCTTAGAAAAGTATTAAATGAAAATAAAGAAATGTACACAGATATAAGCTATAACAATAGAGAGTACACTATAGTTTACAATGTAATAAAAAATGAGAGTGGAAAAAGTGCAAAATATCTAATGATGTTATATTGGATAGATAAGACAGATTTTTTACAAATTCAAAAAAAATACGATGAAGAAAAAAATGCAATAATGTTAATACAAGTAGATGGTTATGATGAAGTATTAAAAAGTACAGGTGAAGAGCATAGACCACTTCTAAGTGTAGCAATAGAAAAAGAATTAACTTCATTAGAAATGAACTCAAGTGGAGCATTAAAAAGAACATCTAAAGATAAATTTTTCTTAATAATGAATAAGAAAGAATTAAAGAAGTTAGAAGCAGATAAATTTTCAGTATTAGATCAAGTAAGAAAGATTGACTATGGAAATAATCTTCCTGTAACAATAAGTATGGGAATTGGAATAGATGGTGATACAATAAATGAAAATTTAAAGCTTGCAACAGGAGCACTTGATTTAGCTTTAGGTAGAGGTGGAGACCAAGCTGTTGTAAAAACAAAAGATAAGTTTGCCTTCTATGGAGGTAAATCTAAAGCAGTAGAAAAAACTACTAAAGTAAAATCAAGACTTATAGGGCATGCTTTAAGAGAAGTTATTTTAGAAAGTGACAATATATTTATAATGGGGCATAGCTATCCTGATATGGATGCTATGGGAGCTGCTGTTGGTATTTATGATATATGTAAATCATGCAATAAAAAAGCCAATATAGTTTTAGATTATGTAAATGAATCTATAGAAGAATTTATAAAACGAATAAAAAAATCAGATTATTATGAAGGAGTTTTTGTTGACTCTGACTATGCAATAAGAGAGTGTACGAAAAATACTCTTGTAGTAGTTGTAGATACTCATAGACCTAATTTTACAGAGTGTCCAAAGTTATTAGATATATCAGATAAAGTAGTTGTTATAGATCATCATAGAAGAGGTGTAGATTTTATTAACGACACAGTACTTTTATTCCATGAAATATATGTATCATCAACATGTGAAATGGTAACAGAGATTGTACAATACATTGAAGATGATGTTAGAATAAATAAATTAACTGCAGAAGGATTGCTAGCAGGAATTAGCTTAGATACTAAAAACTTTGCATTCAAAACAGGTGTAAGAACTTTTGAAGCAGCATCATATTTAAAGAAAACTGGAGCAGATACTATTGAAGTTAAGAAATTATTTAATTCAGATATAAAAGATTTTATAACTAAGGCAGAAATTATTCAAAGTGCAAAAGTAATAAACGAGAATATATGTTTAGCATATACTAAGACAGAAACTGATAATATAAATATAGTAATAGCACAAGCTGCAGATGAACTATTAAATATAAAAGAAGTAGAAGCATCATTTGTTTTAGCTAGAAAAAATGATAAAGTGTTTATAAGTGCTAGGTCATTAGGAAATATAAACGTACATGTGTTAATGGAAAAGCTAGGTGGCGGTGGTCATAGAGATATGGCTGGTGCTCAATTAGATACTTCACTAGAAAAAGCATATGAAATGGTAAATGATACAATACAGACATATCTTAAGGAGGAAGAATAGATGAAAGTTATATTATTAAAAGATGTAAAAGGAACAGGAAAGAAAAATGAAGTAAAGGAAGTGAGTGATGGATACGCAAGAAATTATTTACTACCTAAAAAATTAGCAGTACCTGCTGATAATACAAATATGAAAGAATTAAATGAAAAAAATAAATCAAAGGAATTAAAAGCTCAAAAAGAATATGAAGCAGCTGTAGAATTAGGTAAGAAGATGGAAGAACTAAATGTAGTTATATACACTAAAGCTGGTGATGGAGGAAGACTTTTTGGGTCAATAACATCAAAAGATATAGCTGAACAAATTAAAAAGCAACATAATATAGAAGTAGATAAGAGAAAAATAACTTTAGATGAACCAATAAGAGTATTAGGTTCAAGATTTGTTGATATAAAAATACATCAAAAAGTAACTACAAGAGTAAGAGTAGACGTGAAAGAAAAACAATAGACAAAATCTTGAGGTGATAAAAATGGAGGATATAAGTAGAATCCCTCCTCATAGTGTGGAATCAGAGCAGTCTATACTAGGTTCTATATTACTTGATAAAGATGCTATTATAACAGTTAGTGAAACTATAAATCCAGATGACTTTTATAAAGAAGCTCATAAAATTATATATGAAGCTATGATTAAATTGAGTAATAAATCAGAACCTATAGATTTAATAACACTAACAGAAGAGTTAAAAAAACAAGGTCATTTAGATGATGTAGGCGGAATTAGTTATATAACAAGTTTATCTACAATTGTTCCAACAACATCAAATGTTAAGTATTATGCAGATATAGTAAAAGAGAAATCAGTACTTAGAAAGCTTATAAAAGTTTCTAATGATATAATAAATTTAGGATACGATGGATCGACTAAAATTGAAGATGTACTAGAAGTAGCTGAAAAAAAGATATTTGATATATCGCAAGAAAAAACTAGTGATGATTTTAAATCTATAAATTCAGTCTTAATGGACACATATGATATGATAGAGCATTTATATACAAATAAATCTGAAATAACAGGAATAACAACTGGATTTAGAGATTTAAATAAGAAAATTAATGGGATGCAAAGAACAGACTTATTACTGGTTGCTGCTCGTCCGGCAATGGGTAAAACTGCATTCTCATTAAATCTTGTACAAAATGCTGCATTAAAAGGTGATGCATCTGTAGCAGTATTTAGTCTAGAGATGTCTAAAGAACAATTAGTACAACGTATGTTATCTTCTCAATCAAATGTTGAGCTCAACAAATTAAAAACAGGTAAGCTTAATGAAAATGATTGGCCAAGGATAATAGATGCTATGGCAGTTTTATCTAATGCTAAAATTCATATAGATGATACTCCTGGTATAAAAATTTCAGAATTAAGATCTAAGTGCAGAAAATTAAAGATGGAGCAGGGATTAGATCTCATTCTAATAGATTATCTTCAGCTTATGGAAGGTGAAGGTAATAATGAAAGTAGACAACAAGAGATAGCAAAGATATCAAGATCTTTAAAAATAATTGCAAAAGAATTGAATTGTCCAGTAGTTGCACTTTCTCAATTATCTCGTGCTCCTGAACAAAGAGCCGATCATAGACCAATGTTATCAGACTTAAGAGAATCTGGATCTATAGAGCAAGATGCAGATATAGTTATGTTCTTATATAGGGATGAATATTATCATCCGGATTCTGATAGGAAAAATATAGGAGAAGTTATAATTGCGAAAAATAGGCATGGTGAAACGGGTTCAGTTGAATTAGTTTGGCTTGGAGAAATTCAAAAGTTTGCTGATAAATCTAGAGATATGTAATATAAAAGATATATATAAATATCCACATAGATTGAGTTGTTATAAATAGTATATTGTGGATATTTGTATTAATAAGTCTACAAACATTGAAATTTTAATAAAAATTTATCCACAGTATCCACAAATGTATTGTTGATAAATGTTAATAAATATAAAAGCAAGCTCATGAGCTTGCTTTTATATTTGTAAAAATTAATTTTATGGAGGGTCATGTGTTGAATATAAATTTAGTATATATATATCCAAAAATAATAGAGATAAACAATGAAATTCATTTATTAAGAATAATAGATCAAAAATTAAAAGAAAGCTTAGTACTTTATTGCATTAAAGAAGACAATGTATATAAAATTAGTTCAATAAATACAATGGTTGGAGAAGTTAAATATCTTATAAACTATAACGATGAAAATGACTTAAGAAAATTAGTAAATAATATAAAATCTAAAGAAAAAAATATAAAAGAGTTAAATAATTTAGAAAAAATAGAAAAATACATATTAAAAACAATAAAATATTAAAAAAGTTGAAAATAATACGTATGTTTGGTAAAATATATAAGTAAAGTGTTCGAAAATCGAAAAAAGAGGTGAATTATAATGAAGACAGTTGCAGTTGTAGGATCTCAATGGGGAGACGAAGGAAAAGGTAAGGTTATAGATTATCTTGCGACACAAGCTGATGTAGTAATTAGAGGTCAAGGTGGAAATAATGCTGGACATACATTAGTAGTTGATGGAAAGAAATTTGCTTTAAGATTAATACCATCAGGTGTATTAAATCCAAATACTATAAATATAATAGGGAACGGAATAGTATTTGACCCTCAAGGGTTCTTAGAAGAAGTAGAAATGCTTAAAAAGGATAATATAGATACAAGTAATATAAAAATAAGCGATAGAGCTCATATTGTTTTTCCTTATCATAAAGAACTAGATGCTTTAGCAGAAGAAGCTAGAGGCGATAATAAAATAGGAACGACTAAAAAAGGTATAGGTCCATGCTATATGGATAAAACTGAAAGATCGGGAATAAGAATATGTGATTTAATGGATAAAGATGTATTTGCTAAAAAATTAAAATCACAAGTAGATGCTAAAAATAAATTAGTTCAAGGTGTATATGGAAAAGAAGCTATGTTTGACTTTGAAACTATATACAATGAATATTTAGTATATGCTGAAAAAATAAGAAATCATGTTGCAGATACTTCAGTAATAGTTTATGATGCGATAAAAGCTGGTAAAAAAGTATTATTTGAAGGTGCTCAAGGAACTTTACTTGACTTAGATTTAGGAACTTATCCATTTGTTACTTCATCTCATCCAATATCAGGAGGATTTGCAGTAGGTGCAGGTGTAGGACCTAATATGATAAAAGATGTTGTTGGTATAGTAAAAGCTTATACAACTAGAGTTGGAGAAGGTCCATTTGTAACTGAATTAGATAATGAAGTTGGAGAAGAAATAAGAGTTAAAGGTCGTGAATTCGGAACAGTAACAGGAAGAGCTAGAAGATGTGGATGGTTTGATGCGGTTATAGTTAGATATGCAGCAAGAGTAAACGGATTAACTAGTATATCATTAATGTTATTAGACGTTTTAACTGGATTTGATAAGATACAAGTATGTACAGCATATAAAATGGGAGATAAAATAATAAAAGATTTCCCTGCATCATTAGAAGATTTAGCTAAATGTGAGCCTATATATGAAGAATTAGAAGGATGGACAGAGGATATAACTACTGTTGAAAAATTTGAAGATCTTCCTGAAAATGCTAAAAAATATGTTGCTAAAATAGAAGAGCTAGTAGGAGTAAGTGTTGACATGGTTTCTGTTGGACCAAATAGAGCACAAACTATAGTTAGAAAGAATATATTCTAATTTTAAATACTAATAATTAATAAAAATAGTTGAGGGTGTAAAAATATGTTTTATACCCTCAACTATTTTTATTAATTAACTCGTTGTGCTAGTTGATTATAATTATTGAGAATAATCGGTCTAACAAAGTATATTTTGATAATCAAAGGGATTTATATAGTAATTTCAATATGCTTAGTAAAATAAATAGCACAGCAAGTTAATTAAAATAATACTATTTATAAACTAAAGTAATTTTATGTAGTATATTAGTATAAGATTCAAAGTAAGTAATATAGCCAATTTTAGGTAAGTATAAAATATAATATTATAGTGAAAATTAACATATTATTTAACTTATTGAAAAAAATATAAAAAATTATAATAAAAAAGTTGACTTAGAGTACAAAAGCTAATATAATAATCTTTGTGAGCGAGAGAGATACGAAGAAATTCGATAAAATCTGACACATAGATGATCCATTAGCTCAGTCGGTAGAGCACCTGACTTTTAATCAGGGTGTCCCGCGTTCGAGTCGCGGATGGATCACCAATTATGGCCCATTGGTCAAGCG
>CAJFPU010000080.1 GCA_904418825.1 uncultured Romboutsia sp.
TGATAATTATATAAAATCTAAAAATTCTTTTGTAGATTATGTTGATTTTAATATAGTTAATTTAGATAAGTTTCCAGGTGATTTGATAAAGCATGTTGACAAGTTATTTGCAGGCAGAATAGAATTTGATATAAACGATTTTCATGTTATTATAGATAAAAGATATGACTATAGAAGAGAACTTAATGATGAACTAAAATCTAAATCTGGTTTTCTAATAACTCATATAGGACGTATTAAAAGAAAAGATAATAGACCTTTTAAGACTAATAATATTATAAACTTCTTAGACAGAATATCTACTTCACTTAGTTTTATGTGTGGTAGATATGTAGGAATATGTCTTGCGAAGGGATATAAAAATAATAATAATACATATAGACTTTGGATAGAGAATATAATTACACCTTTTAGATTTGTTCCAACTTGGACAGATACTATTTCAAATCATCATAATATAGAAAAATATTTGTCGCTTATGTGTAATAAATTAGAAGATAGTTATTATGGACCAGCTATAAAACATGTTATAGATTGGTATATAGAATCACTTGGAGATATAACCTTAGAAAATAATATAATATCGATTCAAATTGCCCTAGAAGCTCTTTCATATATAATACTTGTAGAAAAAGAAGCTTTATTAGATGATGAACAATTTGATCAAAATAATGCTTCTAAAAATATTAAATTAGTTTTAAATACTTGCAATATACCTCATGGAAGTGATGAACTTGAATTATTTGATGATTGGATAAGAGGAAAGTTTGATGATGGAGTAGATCTTGTAATCTATTTTAGAAATAAGATAGTTCACCCAGTTAGAAAAGATAATAGAGCTAATTTAACAGTAGAAGATATGTGGAATATAATCCAAATAGGAACAAAATATATTGAGCTTATAGTTCTTTCGTTTATAGGATATAAAGGTGAATATTCAAATAGACTTAAAGAAAGATGGTTTGGAGAGGTCGAAGTTGTACCTTGGAATAAATTAGATTAAACTTTTAATTTAAGAGTATAGATAGTGGAAAGGATAATGAAAATGATAAAATTTTATGGATATTCAAAGTGATCTAGTGTAAGAAAAGCCAAGGCTTGGCTTGAGGAAAATAATTTAAAATTTGAAAATATAGAAATAGTTAAAAATCCACCAAGTAAAGAAGAATTAAAAGAAATGTATGAAGTAAGTGGATATGAAATTAAAAAGTTTTTCAATACTAGTGGTGTAAAATACAGAGAACTTGGTCTGAAAGATATTGTTAAAACTGAATCAAATGAAAAGCTTTTAGATATATTATCAAGTGATGGAATGCTTATAAAAAGACCTATAGCTTATGATGGTAAAAATGTAGTTATAGGATTTAAAGTAGATGAATGGAAAGAAAAATTATTATAATTTAATTAAATATATAAAAATAAAGAAGTTATCTTTAGAAGAGATACCTTCTTTATTTTTATATATTATTGCAAAAGAAAAGAGGTGGCTGTTTTAAGTGCAAAACTTCATGATATTGGAAAGTTCTATGAATTAGATTATCCATTTAGTGAGGACTTTATAAGATGTATTAAAGGATGTATAACTCAACATCATGGTAAATTAGAGTATGGATCTCCTAGAGCTTGTAATATAGAAGAATCATTTATGTTAAATTATGCAGACACTGTAGATGCTACAATGAACAAAATAGAACAAATTAAAGAAAATACTAAAGAAGATACTTGGTCAGATTATGATAGAAGAATAGAGACTAAATTATATTTATAGTAAATAAGTAGCCAAGGTAATGAGATGTAAAACCTGACTACTTATTTTAATGTTATTAACTTTATTTTTTTAAGTCGGACCATTTAGAGAAATGGCATTTTAATTTATAAAATAAATTTAAAACAATAAAAACTTTATTTTATAAATTAAAATGCTCTTTTATATCTAATTGAAATTTATAATTTTTTTAGAATTATTCATAAATAATGATATTTTTAAGATATTAAATATCTATTAGTTAAATTTGTAGTTTTATTTTTCAACTTGCATACATACGTATAAATACTTATTATAATAAAACTCGCAATTATAGACATAAATGAAGAAATAAGTATTGCCATTTTAGCTATATTTACAAGTGTTAAGTTATGAATAAATGCTAACTCTGACACGAATATAGACATAGTAAATCCAATACCAGCAATAAGCGATACGAAAAATATAGCTAACCAACTTATGTTTTTAGGTTTTTCTGTAAATTTAAATAAATTACCTAAATAGCAAAATAACATAATACCTAGAGGTTTTCCTACACTAAGTCCTAATATTATACCCATATAAAGAGGCTTAGCATTACTTAGATCAATGCTATATGTAAGTGATACACCCGTATTTGCAAAAGCAAATAGTGGTATAATAAATAAACTGTTTATAGGTACTAATAAACATTGCAATCTATCTAAGGTACTTTTTTTACAAGTATATGATTTTGATGGAATAACAATAGCTAACATAATCCCACTTATTGTAGAATGAATTCCACTTAAATGTACAAAATACCATAAACACAATCCGCTTATAAGATAATAAGTAATACTTTCTATTTTGTATATTTTATTAGCTATTATTAATGTTATTAAAATTATAAATGAAATTATTAAATATATAAAGTTTATATCTAAAGAATATACAATAGCTATAAAAGCTATAGATATTAAATCATCAACAACAGCTAAAGACAATAAAAATACTTTAAGTGCAGGATTAAATTTATTAGAAAATAAAATAAATATTCCTACTGCAAATGCAATATCTGTAGATATAGGAATACAAAATCCACTCAAAAAAGGACTATTTCTATTTATTAATATAAATATTAATGCCGGAACAATTACACCTCCTATAGATGCAAAAACTGGGAAAGAAGCTTTTTTAAATGACGATAGATTTCCATATAATATTTCGGATTTTATTTCTAATCCTGCAACTAAAAAAAATACAGACATTAGAAATTCATTTATAAACATATGTATCGAAAATTCATTTATTATATATACATCATTTAATATGTAATCATACATATATTTTAATGATGTATTATAAATAAATAAAGCAGATACAGTTGCAACAAGTAAAAATATAGTAGTAAGACCTTCAATTTTTATACTTTTCCTATAAGTACGTAATAATCTCAATTAAATTCACCAACCAATTATAAAAAATTTTTATTACTAATTGTAAAATAACTATAAATAAATTATGAAATTAACATTATAAATATGATAAGTTTTTAGATAACCATTTATTAAATTTTTATGCTATTAGCAGCAAAATTAGATTTAAAAGTAAGTATAAATGATATGATTAACATAGGTATTAGTATTAATATAGAAAATTTTGTTTTTTATTATTTTTAATAAAATATCCCTCCTGGTAAAAATTTTACCATTATAGTATAGAAAATATAATCTTATTTATAGTATACTAATATTTGTACCAAAAAATTAATTAATAATCATTTTTGGAAGAAAAATTACATGTACACACATGATAAAATTAGGAGGCAGAATAAATGAGCACACCAACACCACATAATAATGCAAAGTTAGGAGATATAGCAGAAACAGTTCTATTACCAGGAGACCCACTAAGAGCTAAGTTTATAGCAGAAACTTTTTTAGAAGATGTAGTTCAATATAATACTGTAAGAGGAATGTTTGGATATACAGGGTATTATAAAGGTAAAAGAATATCTGTACAAGGATCTGGAATGGGAATACCATCTATAGGAATATATTCTTATGAACTTATACACTTTTATAATGTTAAGAATTTAATAAGGATAGGTTCAGCTGGAGCTATAAATAAAGATTTAAAATTACATGATGTAGTTATAGGTATGGGAGCATGTACAGATTCAAACTATGCTTCACAATATAATTTACCTGGAACATTTGCTCCGATAGCTAGTTATGAATTAATGCAAAAAGCTGTTGAGGTTGCAAAAGAACAAGGAACAAAAGTAACAGTTGGAAATATACTTTCAAATGATGTATTCTATAGTGATGCAGGATTAGATAATTTAGTTAAATGGCAAAAAATGGGGGTTCTTTGTGTTGAAATGGAGGCAGCTGGCCTTTATATGAACGCAGCTAGAGCTGGTGTTAATGCTTTAGCAATACTTACTATTTCAGATTGTCCTTTAACAGGAGAAGAAACAACATCTTATGAAAGGCAAGTAGCATTTACTAAGATGATGGAAATAGCATTAGAATTAGCTTAGATAAATTATAAAAAAATCAATATAAAATAAAAAAGATAAGGAAATAAAACCTTATCTTTTTTATTTTATAACCCTAAATACTCCAGTAACAATTCCTATAACTTCAACATCTTTGTAATTTAGCATTATAGGATCCATAAAATCATTTTCTGGTTGAAGTCGTACCATATCATTATCTTCATGGAAAAATCTTTTTACAGTAGCGTACTCTTTATGGATAAGAGCAACAGCTATTTCTCCGTTAGATGAAGTGTTTTTTTTATCTACTATAACGTAATCTCCATTTAAGATACCAGCATTAATCATACTATCACCTTTGACTTTTAACACAAAGTTATCATTACCTTTTATAAAATTAGCAGGGAATGGAATATATTCTTCTACATTTTCTTCGGCTAAAATAGGTTGTCCAGCAGTTACTTGACCAACTAATGGTAAATTTAGTACCTCGTGATTAAATGAGGTTTTATTTCCATCTAATACTTCAATAGCTCTAGGCTTTGTTGCATCTCTTCTTATATATCCATATTTTTCAAGTTTATTTAAATGTGAGTGTACGGTAGATGTAGATTTTAAACCAACAGCATCACAAGTTTCTCTAACTGAAGGTGGATATCCTTTTAGTGCAATTTGTTCCTTGATAAACTCTAGTATCAATATTTGCTTTGGGCTTAAATCTAAATACATAAAAGTTATCCTTTCTAATCAAATTTTAATTTATAATTATATTGTAACATAATGAATATGTTTATACAAACATTTGTTCTTAAGTAAATAAACTAATAATTTTAAATATTTATGTCTGTATTTTCATCTTCATCAATCCATTCAAAATTATTAACAATATCTCTTTTGACATTCTTTTTATGAGCTGCATAAAGTTGTGTTGTTGTAACATTATCATGATCAAGTAAATTTTGAACATCATATATAGAGAAGCCACTTTGTATTAAGGATGTAGCAGCAGTAGCTCTTAATTTATGAGGGCTATAACCATTTTCTCTTGATGTTTCCATAGAAATAGAAGTATACTTTTTTACAAGCTGTCTAATTGCTTTAGGATCCATTCTTTTACGTTGAAGAGATAAAAATAGAGTATCCTTATATTCTTCTTTTAAAAGTTCACTTTGTGGCCTTTCATTTAATATGTAATCTTTTACAACAGACTCACATGTATGGTTAATTGGCATTAAAACCTCTTTGCCTCTTTTTCTATAAATTTTAAATTCACCTCTAGAAAAATTAAATGAGGAAACATTAAGTTCTCGAAGCTCGTTTAATCTAAGTCCATAGGTAACAAATAATGCTAAAATAGCTTTATCACGAAGCCTAGTTTTTCTCCAATAAACTTTTTCTTTTTCTGTTAAGCCATAACCTGTATCAACAGCGTCTAACATTTTTGCAACTTCATCAATCTCAAGTCGTTTTATAGCATCTGGTTGAGGTTTTGGAAGCTTAATAGGATTAAAACCATCTGTTATGTTATTATCTAATTGATCATTTCTATATAAAAATTTAAATAGAGTAGAAAGGGAAGATTTTTTTCTGGCTAATGCACGATTATTATTTTCAAATATTAAAGTACTTTTCTCGGTATATTTATAATATCTACTACAATAATCACCTAAAAATAAATTAACATCTCTAGCTTTTATTTTTTTAAAATCTTCTAATGTAATATCAAAAGGTTTATCTACACTTGTTATATCTTTTGTTTCTGTTAGATAAACACAAAAGAAATGAATATCTTCTAAATAAGCAAGTCGGGTAGAGGTTGCTACAGATCCTTTTAGATATATAAAATAATCTTTCATAAATTTAGGTAGTTTATTTTCTACATTTATACATCTTTCTATTAATACATTTTCTTTAAATACTATGTTATCTGGTTTATCTGATTTATTATGTATCTTTATAACTTTTTTATCATCCATATAAATTATCTCCTGAAATTTTTCATATGTATAAAATAACACATATAAACATTTATTTCAACTATTCCTTAAATAATGTAATGTGGAATTTATTTAAGGGATAGTTAGATGAATATATAAATCTATAAGGTAAATATTGTAGATGAAATAAAAAGTTTAATTTATATAATGCAATTTAAATGTATGTGCATGCATATAGATAAAAGATTCTTAAGATATCGGATTAAGATTTAAAAATTGAATATTATTAATAAATTTTAGTTTTGATTAGATTTGTTGTTTAAGGTTTGATAAATGATTTTAATTAATTTAAATTAATTAATAACTGATAAAAAATAATTTAAAAAATCAAATATAAAAATATGCATGCATAATTGATTTTTTATATAATTTGTAATTTAGCTATAAAATACAGTTTTTATATGAAAGTGGCTTATTTTAATGCTAACTATACCCTAAATATACATTTAAAGGATAGTTTTACAAAATAGAAAATCACATATTATAGTTCTCTTCTTTCGTAATTAATATGCATGCGTATTAATTATTTTATGATTACAGTTTATAATAAAAAAACAAATCTGCATGCATATTAATTCTCACATACTGATTTGTTTTTTTATAAATTTAAATATATGTATAATTTTCAAACTTTTAATTATATACAATAATTTAATTATAGAATTTATTTTTCTATTTCACTTAATTGTTCTAATTAAACATCAAACCTAGAATCTCCTTGTAATGTTTCTACATATGCAGTTACTATATTATTGTCAACGCTTAGTATTTTTACTGGATTTTATTTATGATAAATATTGCTATTAATTTATTCTAGATTCATCTTCTAACATATTAATTTCATCTAAGGTAAATCCAGTTAATTCCACTATAAATTGCTTACTAGAATTCTTTTTTAAAAGTTCTAGAGCAATTTCTTTTTTGGTTTCTATGACATTTGGATTGATACCTCTTCTCTTGTGTAATTCATCAGCTTCATTAGATGTATTAACTTCACTAGACATATTACTATCTATTTTTTTATTAAATTCGATAGTTTCTTTAGTCTCATCTATGATATTATATTCATAATTATTATTTAATAAAACTTCTTGATTTTCTAGAATTTTATTATGTATACTTGGTTCTATTATATGAAATAGTATAAATATAGCTGGAATTAGAAAGTAAATTTTAGCTCCCATAAAGCCCACAATGGTTGTAAAAATACATATAAAGATATTAAAAGACTCAAAAGATGTATTTAATATTTCTTTTTTTAAGATGTATGACTTAATTAAACTAAGAAATAGACTTAGTAAACAAAGTGGCAATAATAGATAACTAGAAATAACTCCACTAAAACCAAGAAAATCAAAGTAGCCTCCTATATTACCATATACAAACATATACCCATTTAAATATGCATAAATACATGCTAAAATTCCTAAAGTTGCACCTAGAGCTTGGGTGTACCAATCTAAAAATTTAAATTTCATAGTATCACTCCTAACAAATATATATATAATCAATATGCATTTATTAAGAAAAATATATCTTTTATCAAAGTATTAAAAAATAATTTATTAATTGATACAGTTCATTATTTATTTTTCATCTAATAAGTAATATAATATAATTCTATGAATGTTTATTTTACATATTTACAGTGGATTAGTTAATTAATCAATTGATTAATTACAACTAATATGGAAATACTACTACTAAATCCACTGAGTAAAGGGGAGTTTGATTATGTTAGATACACTAGAGTTTGTACTTAGAATTTTATTTTTTACTTTATCTATAATGTGGGCTGGAAAAATAATGATTTTAAGAACAGATAAGCAAATAGTTATAAATCCTGTGCTTATCATAATTTCTTCACTTTTAGTGATACTTCCTCCATCAAATGAAGGTATAGAATTACTTGGAATGAGTATTCAAAACATAAAAATAACATTATATTGTATATATTTAGTTATAGTTGTAATAGGTATATATGCTACGAATAGAAAAAATGGTATTTTTTAAAAATAAGAGGTTACATTTTATAATAACCTCTTATTTTTTATTTTGATTTAGCTTCACATCTAAAAATCTTTAATCCTTGAGACATAAACTTATCTTCGTATTCAGTTGTTACGTTTTCAAAATCGCTATTAGCTAAATTTAATGATATATTTTTAAGAATCCAGTTATTAGAAGCTATTTCATTTAAACTGAATTCGAATAACCCTTCATTATCTGTTTTAAAATGTATTTCACCTTCTGGATTTAGTATCTCTCTATACATATTTAAGAAATTAGTATGAGTTAATCTTCTCTTTGCCCATCTTTTCTTAGGCCATGGATCACAGAAATTTATATAAACTCTAGATAGTTCATTTGAATCAAAATAATCTAATGCTTTACTTACATCTGCCCAAGCGAAAACTATATTCTTTAAATTATCACGATCTGCCTTTTCTACAGCTTTTAAAAGAACTTCTTCTTTTATTTCGAAAGCAATGTAATTTATATTAGGATTTTGCTTTGCTAATGTAGTTAAAAATTTACCTCTACCAGTACCGAACTCTGCATGTATAGGATTATTATTTTTAAATAGTTGATTCCATTTTCCTTTTAAGCTTTCTATATTATCTCTAACTACATAGTCTTTATAACTTAATAGTTTTTCATCTGCTCCTTTGACTTTTCTTCTTCTCATGTTTTATCTCCTTGTATTATCTACTGATATATAATTATACATAAATTCTTATAAAAAATAAAGCTTTTAGAAATTTTAAAAATAAATTT
>CAJFPU010000081.1 GCA_904418825.1 uncultured Romboutsia sp.
TTTGTTGGAAGAGCACCAGAACAAGTAGTAGAATTTGTAAATGAGACATTAGAACCAGCTATAAAAGAATATAAAGAATTAATAGGTAATATAAAAGTAGATTTACATGTTTAATTAAAAAATAATTTATAAAAAAGACCTTGTATAGTATATAGAAGTATTTATAACTATACAGGGTCTTTTTTATAAGTATAAGTTATAAATATTATTAAATAAAAGATAGTAATCATAAAAAATATATATGAATTAAATTTAATATAACTGTAAAAATTAATATTAGATTTAAGTAAGGAGGAATCATAATGGGTGAAAATATAAATTCAACAAAAAAAATGACACTAGTATCATTAATACTTATGATTTTTACATCAGTATTTGGATTTGCTAATATGCCAAGAGCATTTTATTTGATGGGATATGCAGCAATACCATGGTATATATTAAGTGCAATATTATTTTTTATACCTTATGCATTTATGATGGCAGAGTATGGATCTTCATTTAAGAAAGAAACTGGAGGCATATACTCTTGGATGGAGAAATCTGTAGGTCCTAAATATGCATTTATAGGTACGTTTATGTGGTATGCATCTTATATAATCTGGATGGTTAATGTTTCATCTACAATATGGGTACCTCTATCTAATGCTATATTTGGCAATGATATAACAGGTCAACTAAGTTTATTTGGATTAAATTCTATACAATCATTAGGTATACTTGGATGTTTATGGATATTATTAGTAACATTTATAGCTTCAAAGGGTGTAGATAAGATAAAAAAAGTAACTTCTATAGGAGGTACTGCAGTAGCATTACTTAATTTGGTATTATTAATAGGAGGACTTATAATTTTAATATTAAATAGATTTCAATTTAAGCAACCTATATTAAATATTATTAGAGATTTTACAACTTCACCAAATCCAGCATATCAAATACCTCTTAGTATTTTATCTTTTTTAACATTTGCAATATTTGCATTTGGAGGACTTGAAGTTTTAGGAGGGCTTGTAGATCAAACCGAAAATGCTGAAATAACATTTCCTAAAGGACTTACTATATCAGCTATAGTAATAGCAATAGGATATTCTGTAGGCATATTTGCTTGCGGAATGTTTACTAATTGGAATGAGATATTATCATTAGATACTATTAATATGGCAAATGTTGCTTATGTATTAATGAGAAATTTAGGATATGAATTAGGAATGACTTTTGATATGAGTGTATCAGCTTCTATAACTCTAGGTGTATGGATTGCTAGATTTGTTGGGATTTCGATGTTTTTAGCTTTAACAGGTGCATTCTTTACATTAACTTATTCACCTTTAAAAACATTAATAGAAGGATCACCTAAGAAATTATGGCCCGGAAAATTTGCTGAAATAAAAGATGGAATGCCTGTAAATGCTATGTGGATTCAAGCTACAATAGCTATTTTAATAATACTTGTAGTATCTTTTGGAGGAAGTAATGGACAAGCATTCTTTGCACTTTTAGTTCTTATGACAAATGTTGCAATGACGATACCATATATATTTTTATCAGGAGCTTTCCCATCATTTAAGAAAAAGCAGATAAGTGGAGAAGTAGCAAAAAATTTTATGGTATATAAATCTTATGGAGTTGCATTAGTTGCATCAATAATAGTTAGTTTTGTTATTGGATTTGCAAATATATTTAGTATAATAGAGCCTGCTATAAGAGGTAGAATTATAGATACGGTATTTATGATAGCAGGTCCTGTAATATTTTCATTTGTAGCATTTATATTATATTACTTATATGAAAAGAAAATAGATTAATGAAAAGATAAGGTTATATACCTTATCTTTTGATAGATTGTCAATATAAGTGCAACACTTTATGTTATGTTTATGTTGCAGTAAAAACCTATAAAGGTGTTTTATACCCAAGAGATTTGCGAAGGTCTATTATTTATTATATTTACTACAACATCAAGCTCATTTTGAGCTATAGTACAAAAATCAAATATTTTAGGATAAAACTCTATTAATAATCCGTTAATGTTCTCATTAGTACCTCTTTGCCAAGAAGCATAAGAATCTGCGAAATAAACATCTATATTTAATCTCTTTTAAATTTCATCATAAACTGCAAATTCTTTACTTCTACCAACTGTAAATGTTTTTATTAATTTGTTTGAAATAGACTCAAATGCTTTGAAATAATGTAAGTTAAATGTTGATGATTTTACCTTTACTACATAGTTCATTTTGTTATTTATATAAGTTTCATTTGCTATATGAGCTAAATATTTTCCATTAATAGAGTTTTTTCTGATCTTTCTTGAAATTGTAGAAGCATTTCTATTCAGATGTTTTGCGATTTTTCTTATACTCCATTCTAAGTTTAAGAAATTAGCTATACAGCACCTTTCATTTATGGTAATATATTTGTAGTTCATAATTTTATGTCCTTTCATGTAAAGTTATTTTGTGGTTATTATTACTGTAACATGAACATAAAATTATGAGCTATTTTTTTATTATTTTTAAGTGTTGTACTTAATATGATAATTCATCATATAAAAAATATAATATAAAATTTTGGACAATATAGTTATATAATTGAAATTAATAATTTTATATTTTAAAACTATTGTACTAATAAATTATTTAATGTAAACTATACTATAGTTAGATAATTAACGAATTTTACATCTGAGGTGATAAAATGAAGTATACAGTATCTAATACAATAAAATTTTTATCAAAGACATTTCCAAAGATATATTCTAACCTTTATTTAGAGTATTTAAAGCAATATGCATCTACATATAACGTTAATAAAACACAGCTAAAAGCTTTAATTATTATAAAAAATAATAGAAAAATAAGTATGACAGATTTATGCAATAAGTTAAATATTGAAAAAGGTAGTTTAACTAGTATGATAGATGATTTAAGTGAAAAAGGATATGTTACGAGAGAAAGAGATACAGCTGATAGACGAAAGTATATAATAACAATAACAGAAAGTGGAGAAATAATTACTTCTGATTTTGTAGATAAATTAAAATTTAGATTAGAAGAAAAATTTACAAAACTTACTGATGAAGATAAGCAAAGGTATATTAGTGCATTGAAAATTTTAGAAGAAATATTTGATAAATATGAACAATAATAAAAGCGACCTATAATGGTTGCTTTTATTATTGTTTATATTTATTATCAATATTAGATAATTATTTTAACTTTATTATATCTAAATATTTAATAAAAACTGTTAATATAAAAAATATTAATTATAAAATAGAGTTGACAAGAGATTATTATTTAGCTATAAAAAATCAGATAATATGGTAAAATATTATCAAAGAGGTGTTAAATATGAAAGAGATAAGAATTGATGATATAAATAATGATATAGTGATTTTTGCTAAAGATAGATCTAGAAGACCTATGGATAAAGTTATCAAGGGAAATGAAGAATGTATAATAAAGGAGTATAATAAAAGTTGCCCATTTTGCAGAGGTAATGAATATTATACTCTAGAGTCAAAGTTTAAGATAGAAAATGAAAAAGGATGGATAGTTAGATCTATAGATAATAAATTTCCTATAGTAGATAATTTACAGGATAATATATATGGAAATCATGAAGTAATGATAGATACATATAGACATAATGGAAGTTTTTATAATATGACTGAAGAAGAATTTTATAATATGCTTTTAATGTATAAAGATAGATATTCAAATCTTATAAAAAATAAAAAAGTACAATATGTAAGTATATTTAAAAATTATTTAAGAGAAGCAGGTGCTTCTTTAAATCATCCTCATTCTCAAATAGTTTCTTTATCTATAATGCCACCAGATATAGAGAGAGAAATTTATATATCAAAACAGTATTATATAAAAAATAACAGATATCTATATGATGATATTATAAATGAAGAGATAAATACAAAAAAAAGAGTTATAAATAACAGTGAAAATTTTTTAACAATAGTACCGAAAACAACTAAATATACAGGAGAGATTAGAATTTTATTTAAGAAAAACATAAAATTTGAACATATAAGAAATAAAGATATAAGAGAATTATCTTCAATATTTAAAAGATTATTCTCTAATTTATTTGAAATAAATGGAGATATTCCGTTTAATATATTTATACATTCTCATCCTAAAGACATTGAACTTGAATATTTTAATGTACATATACACATAATTCCTAGAATGTATAGATTTGGAGGTTTTGAATTAAGTACAGGTATATATGTATCTTCAATTGAACCTAAAGATTTAGCAGATAAAATAAAATTTTAATAAATGTTAAAATATTTAATATTAAGGGTAATATAAAAATGTTAATATATATAATAATTTGGAGGACAATATGAAATTTATATCATGGAACGTAAACGGTATAAGAGCATGCGTTACTAAAGGATTTTTAGATTATTTTAAAGAAGTGGATGCGGATATATTTTGTTTACAAGAAACTAAACTTCAAGAGGGTCAGATAGATTTAAACTTAGAAGGATATTATGAATATTGGAACTATGCACAAAAGAAAGGATATTCTGGCACAGCTATATTTACAAAGAAAAAGCCTATAAGTGTAGCATATGGAATGAATATAGAAGAACATGATAATGAAGGAAGAGTTATAACATTAGAGTTTGAAGATTTTTATTTTATAACGGTATATACTCCAAACTCTCAAAATGAACTAAAAAGACTTGATTATAGAATGAAATGGGAAGATGATTTTAGAGAATACTTAAAAAAACTAGATACTATAAAGCCTGTAATAGTTTGTGGTGATTTAAATGTAGCTCATCAAGAAATAGATTTAAAAAATCCTAAAACAAATAGAAAAAATGCAGGTTTTACACATGAAGAAAGAGAAAAGTTAAGTATTTTATTAAATGATGGATTTATTGATACATATAGATATTTTAATCCTAAAAAAGAAAATATATATTCTTGGTGGTCATATAGATTCAATGCAAGAAAAAATAACTCAGGGTGGAGAATTGACTATTTCTTAGTATCTGAAAATTTAAAAGACAGATTAGTTAGCGCAGATATACATACTGAAATATTAGGTTCAGACCATTGTCCAGTTGAATTAATTATAAAATAGAATTAATTTATATCATACTATTTAAAATTGTTAATAAAATATACTGTAGGATAATATAATATATAAAATGATTAAATATTTTATTATTAGGGGGATCTTTATTAATGAATTTATTAGATTTTAAAAATAAATTAATTAAAGGAAAAGAATTAGGTGGAGATGTTGTATACATAAAAGAGGACAACCTTTTATATGGTATAGAATCAATATATAAAAATCATGAAGTTAATAGTATATCTTTATTGAAGTCAGAGCAAAACTCAATAAAAGTACACGATCTTATAGAATTTTTAGAAAAAGAATGTGATGATTTTTATGAAGGAGATGTACTTATAGGTAGTAATATCCAGTCTAGAAAAGAAAATAAAAATATTGTAAGTGTAGAATTTGCACAATATGAATCTATAAAGATGATATTTATAAATGTATAATAAAAAAGATAGACAATTAATTTGTCTATCTTTTTTTATATATTGTGGATTCGATTAAAAACTGATTGGTTTTTCCCATTTTATAAGCCAAATCTATTATTTTTTTTTCTTCTTTAGTTAAATTTCTTTGAAGAATTTTACTAAATTCAGCAAAGAGTTTATCGTAATTAATTTGCTTTTTAGTATTACGTTTTATAGAATTTGACTTGACTGTAGTATATGTATAAACATCAGGTACTATACTTGGATTGTATATTCTTATAAATACTTGTGCTGTATAATAAGCATCATTTAAAGCATTATGATAAGATTTATCTTGATTTAAATTTAATATTTGTATAGCATTTTGAAGTCCTATACTTTTGCCAGATGGATTATTAAAATACATAGATGCATAGTGTTGAACATTTATATATGATTTTGAAAGAGTTTTATAAGGTAAATCATAATAAGTAATATTTCTAAATAATTCTTTTAAATCACCTGTTCCCCATACACAAAGAACTGTATTTTTTTTTGTAGATACAAATTTTTTAAATTCTTTATATACTTGATGAAAAGGCGGTGCATCTATAACATCTTCAGATTTTATCCCAGTCATTTTGCCCACGAATGGATGAATAGATTTATATATCTGTGGTTTAACATAACTATTAAAAGTACCTATTATGTTAAAATGAGAATCTAATTTTATGGCACCTATTTGAATTATTTCAAAGGGACACTTTTCATTAGATACTGTCTTATTTAGAGTCTTATCAAATCCTTGATTAAACTCTAAATCAAAAACTACATATTCCATAATAATTCTCTCCTAAATTAAATAACTGATATATTAAATTTATATTACAAAAAGTATATAATTAATAACTATGTTGTTTAGCAATCTAAAACATTTTGTATTTTTAGTATACCCTATATTTATACAAAAGTTAAACTTTTAAATATAAGTATTTATATAAATAAAAATATTGCGAACTTTATACATGTAATATATAATTAGTATAAATAAAAATACGAATAAAAATTTAAAAATATATTATAAAATACGATATAAAAAAATAGGGGGAGTGACAGTATGAAGGGATTATTATATACAATAGAAAAAGAAAAACATAATGAAAAAGATTTAAGAGAAATTTTACAGAAAAATCCACAAATAAAATTTGTATCACTTATGGGGATAGATTTAGGTGGAAATGCAACTGATGAAAAAATTCCTGTAGATTTATTTTTAGAAGATATAAATGATTTTTTACAATCAGCAGTTCAAACGGATGGTTCAAGTGTTGAACTTTATAATATAGCTACTTTAAATAATGCAAAAGTAGATTTAATGCCAGATTCAGATTGTAAGTGGTATATAGATTATAATATGGAACACATCGATAGTGAATTAAATTTACCAATAGGAACTCTTAGAATACCTGCATTTTTAATACATGATAACAAGAAAGTATGTTCAAGAGGGGTTTTACAAAGAGCAGAACACTACTTTAAAAAATCATTACTTGAAACATTTGAAAAATATCCTCATGTTATAAATAACATAGGAATAGAGAGTGTATCGGATATAGAAGAAATAATATTAACATCAGCTACAGAATTAGAATTCTGGGTAAACACTCCAGAAGATAAGGCTGATTTAGAAAAGCTATATGTATCTCAAAGTCTAAAAGAGCAGTACTGGAAAAGAACTCATGGTATAATAAGAACTTGTTTAGAAAAAAGTTTAATAGCTCTTCAAAATATAGGAGTAAATCCAGAAATGGCTCATAAAGAAGTTGGAGGAATAAATAGTTCTATAAGTATAGATGGTAAGACTAATCATGCTATGGAACAATTAGAAATATCATGGAAGTTTTCATCTCCTCTTCAAGCTGCAGATAGTGAATTAATAGTAAGAGAAGTTATAGAAGATATATTTACATCAAATGGATTAGAAGTTACATTTAAGGCTAAACCAATACATGGAGTTGCAGGTAGTGGAGGACATACTCATGTTGGTGCTAGTGCAAAGTTAAAAAATGGGAAAATAGTAAATATATTTGCACCAAAAGATATGAGAAATGATTACTTAAGTGAATTAGGATATGGAGCACTTATGGGGCTACTTCATAACTATGAAGTATTAAATCCATTTATAACATCTACAAATGATGGATTCAATAGATTAGTTCCAGGATTTGAAGCACCTGTTTGTATAGTAACTTCATTAGGTCATAGTTATGAAGTACCATCAAGAAATAGATCAGTACTTGTAGGATTAGTTAGAGATATAAATAATCCTAAAACAGTAAGATTTGAATTAAGATCACCAAATCCATTATCAAATACATATTTAGTTTTAGCAGGATGTTACCAAGCTATGTTAGATGGTATAAAGGCTAGTGCACAAAGTAAATTATCAACTAAAGAGCTTGAAAAAGAATTAAGTAAAGGATTAGGTGAAGATAGTTTCTATTTAGAAAAAGATAGAGCATATAGAGATGAAAACGATGTATTTGAATACTATACAATAGAAGAGCGAAATAAAAGATTTTCAGTTGCACCAGCAACAGTTTATGAAAATATGCAAAATCTTGAAAAATATAAAGATAAGTTAAATTCATTAAAAGAAGGTAATGTATTTACAGATGCTATAATAGAATCATTTAAAATTGGGGCTATAAAGAAATGGAAAAAAGAATTAAGCAATAGAATAATTGATGATGCAATGAATAATATAAGAAGTTACTCGAAACTACATGAAAAAGAAAATATGGATGCTTTAGATGAAGTTATGTGGAATTCTATATCAGATATAAAGTTTAATGTAATGAAAGATACATTAACACAAAAGTCTTTATTTACTCAAATAAAGGAAGCATTAGAAGTTAAAGATTATGAAAAGGCTTCAAATTTACAATTAGAGTTAAAATCTAATATGGAGCAATTACAACAATTATACGTAAAATATAAGAAAAATATATACTAAGTAACAAAAAGAGGACATTTGTATAATGAACTGAACCCCTTAAAGTAGACAAAAGTAAAAAAGACTTGTAAAATACTACTTTAAGGGGTGATTTTTATGCAAAGAAATGCTAGAAAAAATATGAG
>CAJFPU010000082.1 GCA_904418825.1 uncultured Romboutsia sp.
ATTATAAAGCTTACTAGATTTATCATAAACCCAAACCTCACAACCACGAACATTTCTATTAGAAAAAGAATTCATATGTAAACTAATAAAATAATCACAGTTATACTTATTTGCTTTATTTGTTCTATAACTTAAAGAATAATAAGTATTATCAACTCTTGTAGTTATAACAGTATGATTATAACTTTTAAGCATTTCTTTTAAAATGAGTCCAATTTTTAAAACAACATTACTTTCAAAAGTGCCATTAAAACCAACAGCACCACTATCCTTGCCACCATGACCAAAGTCTAGGTAAAATTTCATAAACTTATCACCTCATACTTATAATATTTTTAGATAATTCATTAATACTATCAGTTAAAGTCTGAAGCTTTCCTTCAATGCGAACTAGTAAATACATACTAAGGGCAATTGGAAAGCCAACAGAAGCTATAATATTTTGTATATCTGAATTCATAAAAACCGTTGCCAAAAATCTATAAATATCTATAAATCTTGTTTAATTCCCTGTTCAACGAGTCCGATTTTGAAAACTATAATAGTAATCTACTTTCGTTTGATATAACTCTCCGAGGGCGTAAATTCGGATACAACGCATCCTACACATTAGCATTATCTTGTCAGTGATATTATGCTAATTTATATTTTGAAAGATTAATACTTGCATTCAAATCTCTATCAATAGTAAATCCACATCTACATTTATAAACTCTATCTTTAAGTTTTAAATCCTTCTTAATCTCTCCACAGTGACTACAAGTTTTTGATGATGGATAAAATCTATCTGCTACTACTAATTCAATCCCTCTAAATTTACACTTGTATTCAAGTTGTCTTTTAAATTCATAGAAACCTTGTTTTCTTATAGCATCAGATAAATGTTTATTCTTCATCATATTAGAAACATCTAAATCTTCTATTACAACCCTGTACGGCTTGGCTTTCACTATACTTGTTGTAGTTTGATGAAGATAGTTATTTCTTATATTAGCTAATCTTCTGTGTATTTGTTGTATCTGTCTTTCAAGTTTTACAATATTTTTAGTTTTGACATACTCCTTTCCTTTTTTATTTTTTTCATATTTTCTACTAACTTGTCTTTGTAATCTTTGTAATCTTTTTTCTATTTTTCTAACTCCATAATTTTTATTTATATTTTTATATACTGTACCATCAGAACATATTGCTAAATCCTTCAAACCTAAATCTACTCCTAATGATACATCCGTCAATTCTTCTTGGATTTCATATTGCTCTATACATACTGAAATATACCAATATTTATTATCGTAACTTATTCGTGGATTACTATATTTAACCCCAATAGGTAGCTGTTCATTAGTTTTAATCCATCCTACTTTTTCAATATTAACTAACTTACCTTCTTTAACTTTCAATTTTATATTGTCATTATAAAAGGATTTTTTACTTTTTCTTTTACTCTTAAATCGAGGCTTATCTGATAATCCCTTGAAAAATCTTTTATAAGCATCACAAGCATCTTTCACAGCCTGTTTTGCTACATTATTAGATACCTCATTTAACCAACTTAATTCATTCTTTTTCAGTTGAGTTATTTCTTTTCTAAGAAACCCATCAGGTATAAACTTACCACCATTTTTATAATTATCTTCTTGTTTCGCAAGTGTCCAATTATAAATAAATCTTGCAGTTCCTACGGACTTCCATAATTTTTGCTCTTGTATTTCGCTTGGATATAGTCTAACTTTTTTCGCCAATATCATCCTCTATTAACTCCTTAATCATTTTCTTAGCTTTATTTGCTCTTTTACCTTGAAGCCTACAACTAAATATTGTAACTATTTGAATTAAATCTTCTACTAATTCTTGTTCTTCTATTTTTTCGGTATTATCAATTACTTCAATTGTAGTTCCATATTTTTCACAAAGATTTTCTATTAACTCATACCCAAATCTAATTAATCTATCTTTATAAAGAACTACTATTTTATCAACTTCTGAATTAGTAATCATATCTATCAACTTATTTAAACCTTTTTTATTGTAGTTAATTCCACTCCCGATATCTGAAATAATCTCAAATTGATAACCTTTAGCATACATATATGTTCTTACATTTTCAATCTGTCTTTCAAGATCGTCTTTTTGTTTGTGAGAATTAACTCTACAATAGCCAATAATTTTTTTATCTATCTTAGTTTTTGATTTCAATCCTAAAAAATGATTAAGTTGTTCTTGAGAATAATATCTTGTACCACCAGATGTTATATGTGATGGTTTCAATGTTCCGTTTTTATCCCAATTTCTAAGTGTTTGAACGGTTTTACCTATTTTATTTGCAAATTCTCCTATTGAGTAATACTTCATAGTTTATCACCTCAATAAGATTGTACCATAATCTATAAATAATTAAAATATTTTTATATATATTTATAGATTTATTCTAACTGTTACCACCCTCCTTAAAATAAAAGGCCAAGTATAAACTTGACCTTTTTAATATTTGAGTAAACAAACTTTTATAAAACTAAATCATATGGCGTAGTATCTGTAACAACTACTTTTGCACTAACGGCATTAGAAATATCAGCACCCCCTGGGGCAAATATGTTTTTAGAAACTACTAAATCCATAGCATCTTTTATTTCAGTTTCATTTATATCATCTCTTGGATCATCTATTGATAAAGAAACTGTTTTATCATCAGTAGTTTTAAAAGTCATTATTAATTTTTTATTAACGTTGTTTTCCATAATATATCCTCCTAATATTTTTAATTTTAATTTAGCGTAGTGTTATCTATTTTTATTGTCTCTAAAACATCATGTTCTTGTAGAGCCATTAAACTTTCAGCAACGTCGTATACATCTTGAGCTGATGCATTATGTTTTAGATTTGAGAAAGTTTTACTTCTAACTTTGGTTTTACCCTCAACCATTCCTAAATCTAATTTAATTTTTAAGCTTGAAGGGTTTTTAGCTTCTAAAACTGACATTTAACCTACCTCCTTATATATTTTTTAGATTTATTAGCTAAATCTTAAGTTAAGTATATTAAATAAGTGTTATCAAAATATAGTAAAGAAGTTTACAAGTTTTTTACAAAGGTAAAGATGATAAAGATATTGAAATATTAAGGTATGGAGGTGGTTTTGTGATTAATAAATTAACTATTGATGATGTGCCTGAGAATTTAAAATCTGTTGCATGTGCTATAGGACTTGATGCTTTTAAAAATCTTATTAGGTGTGCTGGTGGGACTAGTGTTTATATTCCTAGTGAAAGATGTATTGTTAAGCCTATTAGAGATAGAGTTATTAGGGAAAGTTTTCGTGGTGATTATAAGGATATGGCAATAAGGTTTGGTATTAGTGAGATTAGTGTTAGAAAAATTGTTAGAGGGAAAGGTTAAACCGTTGATATATATAAAGCAGATTCAATTATAATTGCAGTTAGCCAAAATTTAAAAAAAGTAAGATAAATCGATAAAAAATAACTTTAAATTATTTACAAAAAGGTTTTCATTAGATAAAATATAAATAAGTAATCGATACCACATAAAAAACTTTAAGGGGGGAGCATCTGTGGATTATAAAAAAATAGCATCAAATATTTTAAAAGAAATCGGAGGTTCTGAAAATATAGTTTCAGCAGCTCATTGTGCAACAAGATTAAGACTTGTTATAAAAGATAATGATGTTGTAAATAAAGAAGCTGTTGAAGATACAGAGGGTGTAAAAGGTGTGTTTTTTGCATCTGGGCAACTTCAAATAATTTTTGGAACTGGAATTGTAAATCATGTTTATGCAGAGTTTTTAAAATTAACAGGAAAAGAAGAAGTTTCAAAAGAGGAATTAAAAGAAACAGCAAGTGCAAATGATAACAAATTTAAGAAGGTAATAAAAACACTAGGGGATATATTCGTTCCTATAATTCCTGCAATAGTTGCTTGTGGGCTTATGATGGGAGTTACTGAAGCTATAAATTTTGGTGTAAATAACGGATATTTTAATGTAAATATAAATGCTTCTTGGTTTGTATTTTTAAAGATATTTAGTAATGCAGCATATACATTCTTACCAATATTAATAGGATTTAGTAGTGCGAAAGTATTTGGATGTAATCAATTTTTAGGTGCTGTTATGGCTATGATTATGATACATCCAGACCTACAAAATGCATGGACTGTTGCAAATGAAGGATATCAAGCAATGCAAAGTGTTTGGTTTGGTCTTTATGAAATACCTTTAGTTGGTTATCAAGGTCATGTTATACCTATAGTTATAGCAGTTTATATAATGAGTATTATTGAAAATAAACTTCATAAAATTGTACCAGCAACATTAGATTTATTTGTTACTCCATTAGTGACAATATTTATAACAGGATATTTAACTTTAACAATAGTTGGACCTATATTTGTTTATTTAGAAAATGGTATATTAGATTTAGTTCAACAAGTTGTACAAATTCCATTTGGAATAGGTGGAGCAATAATTGGAGGTATATATTCTTCAACTGTTGTAACTGGAATTCATCATATGTATTCTATAATTGATATAGGTCAACTTTCAAAATATGGATTTACTTATTGGCTTCCAATAGCATCAGCAGCTAATCTAGCACAAGGAGGAGCGGCTCTTGCAGTTGCAGTAAAGTCTAAAAATAAAAAGATAAAAGCGCTAGCATTTCCTGCAGCACTTAGTTCTATGCTTGGTATAACTGAACCTGCTATATTTGGGGTTAACTTAAGATTTATGAAACCATTTATTGCAGGATCAATAGGAGCAGCAGCAGGTGCATTATATGCAGCATTAATAGGCCTTGGTGCAACAGGAACAGGAGTAACGGGAATTTTTGGTATTTTACTTCATCTTCATGCACCAGTTCATTATATAATAATGATGGCAATATCTATTGGAGTTGCTTTTGGTCTTACTTTTATACTTGGATTTGATGAAAATAAATAATTTAAAGGTGTCTTTTGACACCTTTAATAATATATAATATATATTAGGAGGGAGAATAATTTTTATGAATGCTTTAAACAGAGATTTTAAAATATTAACAAGATTATATGAAGAAAATAATAAAGAAAAGGTAAATAGTGATTATCACAGATTAAACTTTCATCTTATGCCACCTGTTGGTTGGTTAAATGATCCAAATGGTCTTTGTGAGTTTAATAATGAGTATCATGTTTTTTATCAATATTCTCCATTTAATGCTAAGGGTGGAATAAAATTTTGGGGTCATTATAAATCAAAAGACTTTATAAATTGGGAAAGTTTAGATTCAAAAGTTTACTCAGATCAACCTTATGATTGTCATGGAGCATATTCTGGTTCAACTTTAGTTCATGATGGAAAGATGAATATTTTCTATACTGGAAACGTAAAAAATATTGGAGATTATGATTATATAAATTCTGGTAGAGAACACAATACTGTTTTAATAGTTAGTGAAGATGGTAAAAACTTTAATAATAAAAAATTATTAATGAAAAATAGTGATTATCCAAGTAACTTAACATGTCATGTAAGAGATCCAAAAGTTTTTAAAGAAAATGATAAATTTTATATGGTACAAGGTGCAAGAGATAAAGAAGATGTAGGTCAAATTATTGTATTTGAAAGTGATGATTTAATAAATTGGAAATACATAAACACTATAAAAAGTGAAGAAAAGTTCGGTTATATGTGGGAATGTCCAGACTTAATAGAGTTAAATGGTAAAAAAGTTTTAATAATTTCACCTCAAGGAATTGAAGCTGATGGAATAAAATACAATAATATTTACCAATCAGGATACTATCTTTTAGAAGGAGACTTTAAAACTGAAAATTATAAATTAAATAATTTTGACGAAATAGATAGAGGATTTGATTTTTATGCACCTCAAACTTTTGTTGATTCAAAAGGTAGAACTATTTTAATTGGTTGGATGGGTCTTCCTGATATAGATGATTATTACACTAATCCAACAGTTGAATATAATTGGCAACATGCTTTAACTATTCCAAGACAACTTGAAATAAAAAATGATAAATTAATTCAAATACCAATTTCTGAATTAGAAAATCTTAGAAAATCTGAAGTTAAATTAAGTGTTGAAAATAACATTTATCATGAAGGATTTGATACTTTTGAATTAATAATAAACCAAAATGAAGATAAAGATTTAGATTTAACTATAAAAGACGGTTTAAAAATAAAGTATAATAAAAATGATAACTTATTTACTTTAAGTTTTAATGAAATTGGTTTTGGTAGAACTGATAGAAGTTGTAATATAGATAAATTAGAAAATTTAAGAATTTTTGTTGATACATCATCTGTTGAAATATTTATAAATAATGGAGAAGAAGTTTTTACTTCTAGATTTTACCCAACTAAAGAACAAAAGGGAATTGACATTAAAGGAAATAATCTAGATGTTATAATATATGAATTAGGGAAATTTAATATAAAAGGAGAGTAAAATGAAAAAAGTTATAAGTATTGGTGAAGCATTAATTGATTTTATACCAAATCAAAAAGGATGTTCATTAAAAGAAGTTTTAGGATTTGAAAGAGTAGCAGGAGGAGCACCTGCAAATGTTAGTGCAGTTGTTTCTAAACTTGGTGGAAAGTCTAATTTTATATCAAAACTTGGAAAAGATGCTTTTGGGGATTATATAATTGATACATTAAACGATGTAAATGTTGATACAAGTTATGTTTTAAGAACTAATAAAGCAAATACAGGACTTGCTTTTGTATCACTTAAAGAAGATGGAAATCGTGACTTTTCATTTTACAGAAATCCAAGTGCAGATATGTTACTTGAAGAAGGTGAAATAAAACAACAATGGTTTAATGATTGTCATACTCTTCATTTTTGTTCGGTTGATTTAATTGAATGTCCTATGAAATATGCACATAAAAAAGCTATAGAATATGCAAAAAATAATAACTCTATAATAAGTTTTGACCCAAATGTTAGACTTCCTCTTTGGGAAAGTGAAAAAGATTGTAAAGATGCTATTTTAGAATTTTTACCATTAGCTAATATTATAAAAATTTCTGATGAAGAATTAGAATTTATAACGGGAGAAACTGATATAGAAAAAGCAAAAGAATTTTTGTTTAAAGGAGATGTTAAACTAGTTCTTTTTACAAAAGGAAAAGATGGAGCAGAGGCAATAACAAAAACTAAAACTGTAAAAATAGATGGAAATGTTGTTGATGCAATTGACACAACTGGAGCGGGAGATTCATTTATTGGAAGTTTCTTATTTAGCTTATTAAATGATAATGTAGGTATAGATGATTTAGAAAATTTAGATGAAAATACTTTAAGAAAATACTTATTATTTTCAAATTATTATGCAGGATATAGTACAACTAAAAAAGGTGCAATAGCTTCTTATGCAACTTTAAACGAAATAAATGATTATATAAAAAATTTATAAATTATGTTATAATAAAATCCCCCTTCTTTAATAAGAAAGGGGATTTTATTATAGAAAAAGGACGAATAATTTAATGAATATAACTAAAATAGCACAATTATGTGGAGTTTCAAGAACAACAGTATCAAGATTTTTAAATAATGGATATGTTAGTAAGGAAAATAAGGAAAAAATTCAAAAAGTAATAGATGAAACGGGTTATGTTCCCTCTTCTTATGCAAAACAATTAAGAACAAAAAAAACTAACTTAATTGGTGTAATAGTTCCTAAAATAAGCTCAGAAACAATAAGTAGAATAGTTGATGGAATAAGTAGTCAAGTTAATAAATTTGGTTATAATATTTTGCTTGGAAATACTGATTTAAATATTGAAAAAGAAATTGAATACTTAAATATATTTAAAAATAATCAAGTTGATGGAATAATAATTGTTGCAACTGAATTTACAAAAAAACATTTAGAAATAATGAAAAATATAAAAATTCCTATAGTTGTTGTTGGTCAAAATATAGAAAACTATTCTTGTATTTATCATGATGATTATAACGTAGTAAAGTTTTTGGTTAGTAAATTAAAGCAGAAAAATCGTAAAAATATAGCTTATATTGGAGTTTATAAAAATGATAAAGCAGTTGGTTATGAAAGAGAAAAAGGATTTATTGATGGGCTTTTAGAAAATGATTTAAATGTTGATTATGATTTAATAAAAGCTGGAGATTTCTCAAGTGAATCAGGTTATAAAAAATGTAGAGAAATTTTTAATTTGAATAAAGAAATTGATTCTATAATTTGTGCAACTGATAATATTGCAATGGGTGCTATTAATTTTTTAAAAGAAATAAATTTAAAAGTACCAAAAGATATTTCTATTTTATCAATAGGGGATTCAAAATATTCAAAAATTATTTCTCCAAAATTATCAACTATACATTATTATTATAAAACTAGTGGAATAAAAGCTGGTGAAATTATAATAGATAAGATAAACAATAAAAATGATAAAATAATAAAAATAAAATTAGGTTTTGAATATATAAAAAGAGAAAGTATATAAATGTTAGTAAAATGTCAATATTTAGATT
>CAJFPU010000083.1 GCA_904418825.1 uncultured Romboutsia sp.
TCTTTACTTAAATACTCATTTTCAGAGGTTAAACAAAAAAAGAGTGTAGCAGTATTAGATTTAATAGATAAAGATATAAATATTGAATTAAAAGAATTAAAGCCACTTAGGGATTTAAGAATTATAAAAGGCAATATAGAAGATTTAATATGTGAAGGTAGAGACATAGAAGAAGGTAAAGAAGATTATATACAAGCAATACTAACTGATGATGGAGAACTTATGAACCCTATGGAAAAGTTAAAATCAGTTTATCCAAATACAATGTTAATAAGTAGAGAAAGAAAGAAAAATGTATCAAAGGAGAATACATTATCAAAAGGTGAATTTAGAAAGAAAAGTAAAATAGATCTATTTAAAAATTTTTATGAGGCTTATGGTAGTGGAGAGTATAATTATAAAAAAGAAGCTGTATTAATAGATACTATAAAGGAAGTACTTAAAGAGGAAGTGAGATAATGAGACCAATTAAATTAACTATAAGTGCATTTGGACCTTATGCATCTAAGCAAGTTATAGATTTTGAAGAATTAAAAGGAAGAAATATATTTGTTATATCAGGAAAAACTGGAGCGGGAAAAACAACTATATTTGATGCTATAAGTTATGCTTTGTATGGAGAAGCAAGTGGAGAAAGCAGAGAAACTGATTCTTTAAGAAGTCACTTTGCTGATGATAACACAGAAACTTATGTAGAATTAGAGTTTGAACTTAGAGGTCAAAAATATATAGTAAACAGAGTACCTAAGCAAAAAAAGAAAAAGGCTAGAGGGGAAGGATATACGGAAAAGTCTGCAGATGCAACTTTAACATTACCGGATGGAAAGGTAATAACTAAAGTAAAAAATGTTACTGATAAAATAATAGAAATATTAGGTATAACTAGAGAACAATTTAAACAAATTGTAATGCTTGCACAAGGTGAATTTAAAAAGTTATTGTTAGCTGACTCTGTTGAGAGAGAAGGAATATTTAGAAAAATATTTAATACATATGATTTTGAAAAAATACAAACAGAGCTTAAAGATAAGGCAGCAAACCTTAGTAAAAATAGAACTAAAAGCAAAGACAAAATGCAAACTAACTTGGAAAATATAAAAGGTGATCATGATATAGTAATAGGAGAATATGTAGATTTTCCTTTAGTTATAGAAAAGTTAAAAAATTTATTAGAAAGAGATAATAATATTTACAAAAATCTTAATGAAGAAGGTAAAGAATTAGACAATAAGCTACAAGTTAAAAATCAAGAAAAAGCTATTATAGAAACTAATAATAACTTACTTAAAGAAAAGGATATACTTACAAAAGATTTAGAAGAACTTTTATCAAAAGAAGACGAATATAAAAATAAAGAAAAATCTATAACAAATGGAAAAAATGCAAAAGAAGTAAAATACATAGAAGACAAGCTTATAGAAAATAATAAAAGATTAGCTAAAAGAGAAGAAGATTATAATATAAGTTTAAAAAATATAGATAACATAAAATTAAAGCAAGAAGAATCAAGTAAGCTTTTAAAAATAGAAGAAAGTAAAGAATGTGATAGAGAAAAATTAAGTATAGAAATAAATAATCTGAGTAAATTAGAAGAAAAGATTATAGAACTTGATAGCCTTAATAATAAGGTAATAAAGTTAAAACAAAATATAGAAAATAGTAAACTACAAATAATAAATAATAAAAATGAAACTGAAAAGCTAAAAAAATCTAAGGAAGAAAAAGAACTTAAGTTAAAAGATATAGCTACTTTAGAAACTAAAAAAGTAGAATTAGAAAGTAATATAAAAGTAAAAACAAAAACTTTAGATGAAATAAGAGAGCTATTTAAGGTTATTAGAAGTTTCCAAAATACTTATATAGAACATAATGATAAAGCTAAGGAATATAAAGTATTTGAAAATGAGTATAAAAAAGTAAAAGAAACTTATGAAAAAATGGATGATTTATATAAAAAAGAGCAAGCAGGAATACTTGCAAGTCAGTTACAAGAAAATAAGCCATGTCCAGTATGTGGTTCAACAAACCATCCAAACAAAGCAATTATAAAAGAAAGCTCAAAAATACCTACAAAAGAAGAATTAAAAGTAGCTAAAGATAACTTAGATAACTTAGAAAAAGAAAATTTAGAAAAAATAAATAATCTTACAGTTTTAAACTCAAATAAAAAAGCTTACTTAGAACAAGTTAATAATCAATTAAGTTTACTATCATCTACTTTAAATATTGATAAAAACTTTAACTCAGAAACTGCACAAGTAGTTAAAAATCTAGGTACAGATTTAAAGGGCATAATAGATAATCTTAAAATAGAATTGTCAAAAGTTATAGAAAAAATAGCTTTAAAAGAAAATATAGAAAAAGAAGTATCTGTTATAATAATTACGATTAATGAAAAAGAACAAAGCTTAATAAAATTAGAAGAAGATGAAAAAGCTTATACAAAAGAATTTACAGAAAACTCCACTAAAATAGAAGAATATAAAAAAGAAATACCAGAAAATATAAGCGATATAAAAACTTTAAATATATTAATACAAGATAAAACTAGAGAATTAAATGATAGTAAAGAAAGATTAGCAAAATTAAGACTTGAAAATGAAAACTTATCTAAAAAATTAGAAGGAGAAAACTCTACTTCTAAAGAGATAAATAAATCAATACAAGAATTAAAGATAGAAATAACTAATAATCAAAGCGAATTTAATAAAGCTATAAAAGAACAAGGATTTGATAATATAAAAGATTACGAAGATGCTAAGTTACAAATATCAATTATAGAAAATTTAGAAAAAGAAGTAGAAAATTATAACTCAGAGCTTAAATTAACAAAAGCTAAGCATGAAGATATAATAAATAAAACTAAAGATATATTATTTATGGATATGACTACAATAGATGAAGAAATAAAGTCTATACAAAATAATAAAAAAGAATTAGAAGATAAATTAAGAAACTTACATTCTATAATAAATTATAATCAAGATATATTAAAAAATGTAAAAGAATTAAATGAAGAGTTTAAAGAAATAGAAGAAGAATACAAAGTAGTAGGAGAGTTAGCTGCTTTAGCTAATGGTAAAACAGCTCCTTATGTATCATTTGAAAGATATATATTAGCATCTTACTTTGATGATATAATAGAAGCTGCTAATATAAGACTAGAGAAAATGACAGGAGATAGATTCTCATTAATAAGAAAAACATCTAAAAGTAAAGGTGCAGGTCAAAAAGGATTAGAGCTTGAAATATATGATAATTATACAGATAGCTCAAGAGATGTAAGCTCATTATCTGGAGGAGAAAGCTTTAAAGCATCACTATCATTAGCATTAGGTCTTTCTGATATAGTACAATCAAATGCAGGAGGAGTATCCCTTGATACTATGTTTGTAGATGAAGGTTTTGGTACCCTAGATCCACAATCTTTAGATAATGCAATTGATAGTTTATTAGAACTTCAAAGAGGAGGAAGGCTAGTTGGTATAATATCTCATGTTGAAGAACTTAAAGAAAGAATTGATGCTAAACTTGAAGTTACAGCCACTTCAAAAGGAAGTAAGGTAGAATTTAATATATTATAAAAAATAATATTTATGCAAATAATATCCTATAGATTGAACAATATAAAGTTCATCTTTAGGATATTTTTTAGTTAGATTAATTTATTTTATTTAATATAAGATAAATAGATATTATTTTATTAAATTATGATGACATATAGCATCGAAAGGATGATAGGATATGAAAAGAATCACTATAATACTAATAAGTACATTCCTTTTTATAGGATTAACAAACTTAACTTTTAATAAAAATATGGAAAAAGAAAAATTAAAAACTATTAATAAAGAATATGAAAAAGATAATCATAATGAATCAAGTTTACTACCTAAGCAAAGAGAAAAAGCAATAAAAACAATTGAATATGACGAACAATCTATTGCTATATCAAAAAGTAAGGCAATTTACCTTGTAAAAGATATGTTCAAAAATTATGCATATGTTCCAAGTATTATAGAGGTTGATCATATAGAAGGAAATAATTATGTAGTTCATGTTTATGAAATTATAAAAGATGATGAAAAAACTTGTCATACTGCTACTATAGGATGGTATTATGTAGATATGTATACAGGAAAAATAGAAAGTATATTTTAATAGTAATATAAAAAGTACAACATATTAATAAAAAATAGACTATCTGCAATAAGATAGTCTATTTTTGTATATATTCAATATCATTAATAATGAGAGAGTGAGGTTTATTATTTTTTAAAATTATATCAAAATACAAATTATTATCTTTATTTGATAATATAACACCGTGAGCATATAAGTATGAACCGTTTTTATGCATTGACTCAGTTTTGATATTATGTTCATAATTTAATGAAATCAAGGTATTTATATTAGATTCTATAATTTTAGAATAATTATTAAAATCACTATTAGATATTGCATTGTTATCTGATGTGGTTACAGAATTATATTCTTTTTTATCTATTAAGTAGGATAGACGTTTATTAGTTAGGAAAAAATAAGTACAGCCTATAGATATAATTAATAAAATTATAGATAAGTTTTTGAAATTTACAAATTTATGTCCTTTACTTAATACTTTTTTATATTTTGGATAAGGAATAACTTTAAAATCTATAATTCCATCTTGGTTAGTCTTAAATTTATATTTAGATACATGATTTTCTTTTCTTTGTTTAAATAGAATTGTCTTACCATTATTTTCTTTCAAAAATTATTCCTCCTTTTATAAATTAATAAAATTATGGCTGTTATATTAAAATATATTCAGTACAAGCATAAAAATTACAAAAAATTTAAAAATTATATTGACTCAAACGTTCATTCGATATATCATAAATATGTCGAATGAACGTTTAAAATAGAAAGGGAAAATTTAATTAAATTTTTATTATAAATTAGTAATATTTTAAATTTATGGATAATATAATAAAGTATAAAATTTAAGAGGAGTGATAACCAATGATAACAAAAACAAATAACATAAATAATATAAATGAAATAACATTAATAAACTTAAAAAATGGGGAAGTAACATTAGAGCAGTTAAATGAAATATATAATAAAATGGGATTTGTATTTGTTGCAAATAAAGGTAAATTCACTAAAATAAAAAAAGAAATAAAACATTAATAATATACATAAAACCTAGCCTATGGCTAGGTTTTAAAGTTTAAGGTGTGAGTTAGTTGAAAATAGTTAGTTACAATATTCATAAAGGTATGGATGTAAATAATATATTTACATTAAAAAAAATAATTAAATATTTAAAAGAAATAGATGCTGATATAATATGTATTCAAGAGGTAATTTATAATCAATTTATAATTTTAAAACAAAGTTTAAAAATGGAGGCAGCGTTTGCAGCAAATATTAATAGACCGACTTTGAAGTATGGAATAGCTACATTTTCAAAAAATAAGATTTTAAATAAAGAACATATATTTCTAAAAAGTAAAACAGAACAAAGAGGTTTTTTATATACGAACATATTTTCTGAAAAATACTGTATAGATGTAATAAATACTCACTTAGGTCTTGATAAAGATGAAAGAATAGAACAACTAAATCAAATAATAGATTATTCAAGTGGATTATGTAAATATAAAGTAATATGTGGAGATTTTAACGAAAAAAATATATTCATAAGTATATTTAATGATAGTGCTATATATACAAAATTTCAAAGTATAGCAACGTTTGAAAAAAGTAATGCGAGAATTGATTATATATTAGTAGATAAATCCTTAGAAATATATAAATACAAAGTAGATAAAATAAATTTATCAGACCATTATCCAATTATAGCTAATATAAGATTGAAATAGATAATATGTAACAATAAAGTTACATATTCTAATTAAATATTGTATAAAGTAAATGCTTAAAATATAATTTATATGATATCAAAAATGAGGTGGATAAATGGGCAAAAGTAAATTAAAAGTAAGCCAAAGTAGTATTTTAGATGAAAATATTGAAAATATTAATGAGAATGAAAAATCAAATACTAAAAAGTATAAGATTATAGGTTTATTAATTACATTTTGTATTTTAGGATTTTTAATTAATTATTTTAATAAAACATATATATATACAAATGTAATAGCTAAAAATATTTTTATAGAAGGTATAGATGTATCTCATTTAACAAAAGAAGAAGCTATTAACTATATAAATGAAAATATAATTCCAGGTGAAATAAAACTTAAATATAATGAAGAGATAAATGTAATATCACCAGATGAAATTGATTTAAAGTATAATACTAGTGAAGTTGTAGATAAAGCTTATAATTATACTAAAACAGATTCTTATTTTGAAAATGTAAAAAGATTTTTCGAACTTAATAAAAATAGTAAAAATTTAGAGTTAAAATCTTTATACAATGAAAATAAGTTAAGTGAGAAAATACAAAACATTTCAGAATCTATAAATATAGCTATGGAAAATGCAAAGTTATATATATCATCTTCTGGAAAGATTAGTATATCTAGTGCAAAAGTAGGTAAAGAACTGGATATAGCATCAACTAAAGAATCTATTTATGAGGCTATAGAAAATAAAAATTATAAAATAATAGATTTAAAGGTAAACACAAAAGAACCTAAAATAAGCACAGAAGATGCTAAAAGCGTAAATACATTACTATCAGAGTTTAGTACAAAATTTTCAACAAGTGATTCAAATAGAGTCGCAAATATAGCATTATCTGCAAAATCGACAAGTGATGTATTACTAATGCCAGGAGAAGAATTTTCATATAATAACTTAACAGGAAAAAGAACTAAAGCAAATGGATATAAAGATGCACCTGTTATAATAAATGGCAAGTTAGAACAAGACGTAGGTGGAGGCGTATGTCAAGTATCTAGTACTTTATTTAATTCAGTACTATATTCTGGTCTTGATGTAACATCAAGAAGAAATCACTCATTAAAGTCAAGTTATGTATCAATAGGTAGAGATGCAATGGTTAATGATGGTGGTAGTGATTTTAGATTTAAAAACCCATACTCTCATCCAGTATATATAAAAAATATAGTAAGTAATGGTGTAATAACTTCTAGGATATATGGAAATATCTCTGATAAAAAAAATATAAGTATAAAAGTAAATCCATATACAACTGGCGGATTAGAAGCTGCAAAAACTTATATAGAATATAAGGATTCAAATGGAAAAGTAATAAGGACTCAATATATATCTAATAGTGTATATAAAAAACCTAGAAACTAATAAAAATATAGCTAATATATGTATTAGCTATATTTTTTTGTTGTTTTTATTGGAAAAACATATAAAAAAATGATATTATAATTATATTAAAGCTAAAAAATATAAAAAGTGAGGTAATAAATTGAACTTTATAGGAAACAGGTACTCTATAATAAATATAGAAAATAATATAGAGTTTAATAAATTATATAAAGCAAAAGACTTATATGAAAATAAAACTGTTTTATTAAAAGTAATAAGTCATAATAATTATATATGTGAAGACTTTTTAGTAAATTTAATTGATGAATCTACTACAATAAAATATATGAACTCACCATATATATTAAATATGATTGATATAGGTGTTGATTATAGAGAAGATGGAATATGGTATTATATGATATATGACTATGAAAAAGGGATTAGTTTAAGTAATATAATAGAGGGAAATTACCTTCACTTAGAAGCTATAATATCAATAGCAACTCAAATATTAAAAGGACTAGAAACGGCTAAAGAGCATGGGATATATCATGGAGATTTAAACCCAAATAATATTTTAGTAGATAAATGGTATAATATAAAAATATTAAATTTTGGAGTAACTAAAGCTAATAATGGCGTAAATATAAGATCAGGAAATAATATAAAATATTTATCTCCTCATCAATTATGTATTGACTATACAGATACTGAAAGTGATTTTTTTGCTTTAGGATTAATTTTATTTGAGTGTATATTTAAAAAATTGCCATTTGGTGAAAGTAATGATGAAAACGAAATGTTAAAGTTTATCGACAAAGGTATAAACTTTAATGATTTAAAAGCTATAAATGGAAATGAAGAATTAATTAATATAATAAAAAAGCTTTTAAATCGAACTAAAAAGTATAGTGAATTTAGGGAAGTTATATTAGATTTAAGTTCTGTAATGTATGAAAAAGCAGATATAAAAGAATCACTATTAATAGAAGATGAAAAAAATTATGAAAATGAAGATAAAATTAAAGTTACAAAAAATAAAAGTAAATTATTATTAATATCAGCAATTATAATTATTATAATTTCGACACTAGCAACATTAATAATATAGTAAATAGTAATAGATACATATAAAAACTATTTTAATGTATCTATTTTTTATACA
>CAJFPU010000084.1 GCA_904418825.1 uncultured Romboutsia sp.
AAACCTATTAAATTTAATAGGTTTTTTTATTTATGATGCTTGTTCATTTTTTAATTGTTTTTTATCTTCTATTTTATTATTAGATTTTACTTTATCAATTTTAGCTATTACTAAATCTACAAGTAACCCATTAACTATAACAGCTATTAATGAATATATACCTTTATCTAATCCAAATGTTACTCCACCACATACTACAACAAATAAATCTACTAATAATAATGATATTCCTATATTGAAAGTAGAATATTTATTTAATATTTTAGCAAGTATATCTGTTCCTCCAGTAGATGCATTTATAGCAAATGCTATTCCTAATCCTGTTGCTATTATTATAGTTCCAAGTATTATAACTAAAAACATATTAGTTGTTAATGCATACGAATGAAGTATTTTCTCCATAAAATCCATTACGAATGATAACATAAAACTAGCATATATAGTTTTAAACCCAAAATCTCCACCTACTAAAATAAATGATATCGCAAATAATATTAAATTTCCTATTAGTATTATTGTTCCAACAGATAATTTAGGTATATAATGACTAATCACTAAAGCCATTCCACTTAAACCCCCACCTGCTATTTCATTTGGTGCGTAAAAATATTGTATTCCAAATGCAACTAGTATAACACCTAAGGTTAATAGAATATATTCTTTTGCCGTTGTTATAAAATTATTTTTCTTCATAAGATTCTCTCCGTATAATAATTATTTTAAATTTGTTTAATTATTATATTACTTTTTATATAATAGTACAATTAATTAATAATAAATTGTAAATTATTATTATAGTTTATCACTATTTAAATCTAAATGCTCTATTCTATATCCGATTTCTTTATTAGCTAACCTATAACCTTCTTTTATCATTTCTTCTTCACTTTTATTTGTACCTAATAAATAATCTATAGTCATTTGATTTCTATCTTCGAAATACTTTTCTAAAATACTTTTTTCTATATCATTTTGTGATGCTATAGAATAATCATCTAATATATGATTAACTTTAAATCCGTTTTTTACTAATTCACGTCCTACTAATATACTCCTATGGCATCTAATTGGATCTTGCATTGCACCTAAAAGTGCTATTCTATAGCCTTTTTCACATCCAGTTTTTAATCTTTTTATTCCATTTTTAAAATCTTCTTCATATATAACTTTTTCAAAATCTGAATAGCCTTCTTTGTTGTATGATTCTTTATTTTCTCTCTTTGCAGCAAATTCTTTTGCCATATAAATATATACAAATCCTTCTTTAATTAAAGTATCTTTTATTGTTTCTTTATTATATTGAACATTATATTTTGAATATGGAGTTCCTCTAATATCTACAACACAATCTATATTATAGTACCTTAACATATCTATTAATTTTTCTATCTTATAGTTTGAATGTCCTATAGTAAATATCTCCATATATTTTCTCCTTATTTCTTATTATTTTATATTAATATTATACCTTGTGCCATATTAAATAAACTAAAAAATGTACCTTTAAAGGTACATTTTTTAGTTTATTTAATACTATACTATGCTTTTTTAACAACTGAAGATTTTAATTTCATAGCTCCAAATCCATCTATTTTACATTCTATATCATGTCCATCTGCTGCATCAGGAACTAAACGTATATTTTTTACTTTTGTTCCTATTTTTATAGATGAAGATGCTCCTTTTACTTTAAGATCTTTAACTACTGTTACAGAGTCACCATCATTTAATACATTTCCGTTTACATCTTTTATAACATTTTCTTCTTCATTGCTTGCTTCTGGTGACCATTCATATGCACACTCTGGACAAACTAAAAGACTTCCATCTTCATAAGTATATTCTGAATTACATTTTGGGCAATTTGGTAAATTTTCCATATTTAAATTTCCTCCATCTAATGTTATTCCCTTTATGTGGGATTTCTTATAGTTCTATATGATATCATATTCTTATAATATTGACAAACCTTACTCCTACTTACGTTATTATTTCCAAATTTATAGTAAACGAACTTAAAAAAGTTAGTCAATTTATTTATATTTAAAAATTATTTATTATAAGAATATAATATGTATTTCATAAAAATAAAAAAATCTAATAATTTAATCTTTTTTATTTTTAATTACTTGATTTTATTTCTACCCATGCATTGTCATATATTTTTTTAACATCTTTAGGTAAATCAATATAAATTTCACATCTATCCATTATTTCTTTTGTCATATATGCATTAGGATTGTTTCTAACTTCTTCTGGTTGTTCCAATCTAGCCTCTTTATTTGGAGTTGTATAACCTATTTCATCAGCTATTCTTAATGCACTTTCTTTATCGCTTACAAAATTTATGAATTTTTCAGCTCCAGAAACATTTTTCGCATTATAAGGTATACATAAACTATCAATCCAGAAATTTGCACCTTCTTTAGGTACTACATATCTTAAATTAGGATATTCATCTTGAAGATTTAATCCTTCTCCAGACCAAATCATATTTATATCAGATTCTCCTGCTGGAATCATAGTTGTTCCGTTATCTACTCCATATATTGGATCTACTAAGTTTCTTTGCTTTAATAATAATTCTTTAGCTTCTTCAATTTCTTTTGGGTTCTCTGAATTTAAAGAATAACCAAGCTTCTTCAAGGCTACCCCTATAGTATCTCTGTAAGTATCAAACATAAATATTTTATTTTTATATTTTTCATCCCATAGTATGTCCCAACTATCAACATCTTCTTTTATTACATCTTTATTGTATATAAGTCCTACCGTTCCAAACATATAAGGTACTGAATATTTATTTCCTGGATCTATATCTAAGTTTAGATACTCTTCATCCATCTGAGATATATTAGGTATATTATCTTTATTTAGTTCTTGAACAAGATTATTCTTAATCATTCTTGGCATTAAAGCATCTGATACTAAAATAACATCATATGTAACTCCTGAATTATTAACCTTTTGATACATAGTTTCCATATCATCAAAAGTTTCAATATTAACTTTTATGCCATATTGTTTTTCAAATTCTTTTATAGTTTCTTCATCTATATTTTCTCCATAGTTGAAAAAACTTATTTCTTCAGAATAGTTTTTGCTACATCCAACAAAAAATAATCCTGTTATTAATAAACAAGTTGATAAAATTAATAGTTTAAATATTTTTTTCATATCATAATTCCTTTCATTTTTATGTAATTATTCTGATACCCTAAACTAAAAAAATTCAATCTCCCTTATAATTTAAGATTTCCTACTTTTAATTATATTACTCTTAAATTTATTGAATATAAAAATAAAAAAGAATAAATTAATAATTTATCCTTTTTTATTTTTATATTTACTTATAAATTCTACTGTACCATCAAAAACTAACTCTAACCCTAAAATAACAATGTGATGTCCAAGTTTTCCAAATGGATCAAATATTAATATAAAAGATAATCCAAACTCAACAATTGCTTTAATTAAAATCATTAGCCATTTATCTTTATTGCAAAAATTATATAATGCAATATTTAAATAATTTGCAGATTTTATTAAACCATGTAATCCCCAAAACATTCCTACAATGAATAAAGCATCACTTCTTTTAACTAAAACTCCTAAACCTATTGCAATTGATATAAAAGACTTCTCTAAATTAGTTTTTTCAAGGCTATTATAATCTTTATTTATAATACCTTCAATAAACTGAATTAGTCCTTTTAGCAATAAAATACCGCCACAAATTATAGGTAATAGTGGTAATAATTTTTCTCCATATATAAGACAAATTAACCCATTAAGTATAACTAAACTAGATGATATACATTCTAACTGCTTATTTTTCAACATACTAACCCCCTTTTTCTAATTACAGATTAAAAATTAGTTCCGTTACTTGTGATACGGTTCTCCGTTACACCTCCAAAGGAGCACGTTTTACTTTAATTGTTCTAAAGCCTTACATTTTTTAAGCTCTTTCATAAGTTCTTTCTCTATTTCTTTATCTAAATATCTCCTTGGAATTATATGAGCTACAAATCCACTTATATATATAAGGATCATATCTTCGTAAACTTTTACATCTTTTATACTTTCTAACGATACTGTTTCTGATATAGAATCCCCTTTTACTACTATTGTCCCATCAATAATTTCTAAAGTCTTACTTCCAAATATTGATGAATTATCTCCTTAACTTATGAGTTTATCAGTTTCTTTAGCTACTAATTTTTTGTATTGCTTAGGATATGTTAAAATCCAAATGACTAAAAAAACTATCGCTACTATAATCCAATATATATTCGGTTGATTAAATATCCCCGTTCCTGTAAAGTAGATTGGTATAGAAAGTACTATGGGTACAGCATATCTAAGTATGTTAAATGTACTTTTCTGTGATTTCGAGTTTTCTAAATGATGTAAATTGAAGCTTATATAGTCATCTTTTGTTATTTTAAAGTCGATTTTCATTTGTGCGTCCCCTTATTATTAAAAACTTTATTTACATTATATTACAAATTTCAAGCACTTACAATTAAGCATAGTAACATGAAAAAAGGAAGGGTCTTCATCTTCTTCAGACGACCCTTCCTTTACTTTTAGGCTTTGAATGTCTTATATTTAAATCCTACATATAAAAATTTAACTTATCTATTTAAATTTAATCTCTAATTGCGTTTAGTTTATGAAGCAAATACTCTTTTTTATTCAATGGATCATACGTTGTTTTTTTGCGTGCTTTTGAAAATTCAGCTGAAGCTTCCTTATACCCATAAAATTTTGTCACAAACATTCCTCTACCTTCTGTATATGAAGCTATTTTCATTTTATATTCTTTTGAATTTTCTACTGGAATTAATCCCTTTATTGAGAATTCATCCCCTATAACAATAGGATTATCAAAGGTTGCCCTCATAGTTTCTAAATCCCATACCGCTTTGCTTAAAGCATTTTGAGGAATCTTTAACTCAAACTCATGTAATGGCTCTAATAAAACAGTTTGTGCTTTATATAATGCTTCCATGAATACCATAGGTGTCACATTTCTAAAATCTGCTGGAGTGCTGGCTGGACTAAAAAATTCACCACAGCTAAGAGTGACTTTTACATCTGTAACCTCCCATCCAAATAATCCTTGTTTACTTGTCTTAATAACTGCTTCTTCAATTGCATTTTGAAAAGATTTTGGCAATGACCCTACTGAAACATTAGAAATATACCTAAGACCTTCGCCTCTCCCTGCTGGTTCTATTTCTAAGCCTACTGTCGCCCAAAATGGATTTAAGTCTTCCTGCATATGCATTATTGACGCTCCAAAACCTTTAGGTGTTTCCTTATAGATAGTCTCAATATTCGAAAACTCTACTTTTATTCCATATAAATCATCTAACATGGAACTTAGTATTTCCATTTGAACTTCACCGAATAAGTTGACATAAATTTCTTTATCTATGTCATTCATCTCTAATTCTAGTAGTGGATCTTCCTCTGCAAGTAATGTTAATGCTTTAAATAGCTCTGGATTTTTTTCTTTATCAATTGCAGAAATTGTTGTTTTTAATGCTGGTTTAGCTATAGATATATTTTTAATTTTATCATTTGAAATTCCAATAACATCTCCCACTTGGAAACTTGTAAGTCCATATAAAATACCTATATCCCCTGCTTCTATCCTCTGTGCTTCAACAACTCCCCCATTTTCTAACCTATTAATTTTCTTTACTTTTTCTGCTATCTCCTTATTAGGTACTTGAATTTTATCTCTTACAGATATTTTTCCTCCAAATAATCTTACATAAACCTTCTTTTCATTTTTACTTGTTCTTTCGATTTTAAATACTACTCCAGATAAATCACTTTCACAATCATCACCTGCAAATGGAAAATAACTACAAATTCCATCTAATAAGTCTTCAACTCCAAGTCCAATTGCTGCCGCACCACAAAATACTGGATATAGACTTCCTTCACTTGCATATAATGAAAGCTTTTCTTGTATTTCTTCTTTATCAGGTTCTATTCCACCAATATATCTTTCTAAAAATGCTTCGTCTAAGTCTGATAAAACATCAATAGCATCATCATTTATCATGCATGTATCAAATAGTTTTTTTATATAAACAGCTTTGCTTCCTACATCATATACTTCTTGTAATCTAACTACTTTATTGGACATATTCTTCTTTATATCTTCAAATACTTTATTGAAATTTGCCCCAATTCTATCTAGCTTATTTACAAAAATTATTGTTGGAATGTTTAACTCCTTTAATGTCTCAAATAATATTCTTGTTTGTGACTGAATACCCTCTACTCCTGATATAACTAGTATCGCTCCATCTAAAACACTTAATGAACGTTCAACTTCCGAAATAAAATCCACATGTCCTGGAGTATCAACAATATTAACCTTGACATTATTCCAATTAAAAGATATGGTTGATGATTTAATGGTAATCCCTCTCTTACGCTCAAGCTCCATAGAATCCGTCTGTGTATTGCCTAAATCAACTCTTCCAACTGATTTTATAGCTCCACTATAATATAATAAGTTTTCTGTTATAGTTGTTTTTCCTGCATCCACGTGTGCTACGATTCCTATATTAATTATTTTCTTCATAATCAATACCTCCAACTCTATCAACCACCTTTTTATCCATTATCATAGCAACAATATATAACACTAATACCGGTGTTACTAATAACGAAGTACATGCTATACCCATACTCACTGAAATATTTGTAGCTATGATTCCTATAATTGGTCCACCTAAAATTTGACCTAAGGAATTTATTTGTCCATTTATAGAAAGTACAGTAGATCTGGCCTTGTCATCTATATGTCCATTAAGCCATGCACTAAATATAGGTTCATTTATAGTTCTAAAGGTACTTGTCGCTAAATAAGCTATTAGCATTAAGTTAAATCTTTTTGTAATAGCAAATATGAACATAAATGATATATAAAATATATTTATACATAATAACAGCTTTCCATTTTTATTCTTATCATCATCCTTAAGCTTCTTTTCCATAAAATGCATTACTATAGCACTCAATATCATTCCTGCAATTCCAAAAATTCCGAACCAAGTCACTGGTTTAAGGTTTCCAAGTTTAGGAAGCATAGTATCTTGTAAAAAATGCATATTAGAAAGTCTATCATAACCTTCACTGGATAATCCATAAAATAAAGTTACTGAAAGCAAAATTATAATTATAGGTTTATTTTTTATAAATTTAAGACCAGATTTAAAGGTATATCCCATCTTTTTAAAAGTATTTAAATCCTCTGGAGCAGATGATTTAAAATTATTTTCTGGCATATATAACCATAAAAATAATGCAAGAATTATAAATAAGACTCCACTAACTATAATAGGTAGTCTTACAGATAAATTAGCTATTACAGTGCTTAGTACTATTCCAATAACCGATCCTATCTGTCCTGCTTGTGCTCCCTTTATATAAATTTTATCCAAATCTTTATCTTTCTCTTCTTCCGCAATCCAAGCTTCAACAGATCCACTAATAAAAGTAGAACCTAATCCCCATACAATCTGTGCTACAAGTACGAAAACGAAACTAGAAATAGAACCTTCTAAAATAAATCCCACTCCTGTTAAAACTACACCAATAACAATAGATAGTTTACGACTGTACACATCTGCAACTATTCCTGTAGGAATTTCAAATATAAAGCATGCTACTTCTAAAGTAGTTCCAACAAGTATAAGCTGAAGTGGATTTAAATGCACCGTTTCAATGTGATACACTATCATAACTGTAGCTACTAGTGAAAAACACATTGCTGTAATAGCTGAAAATAATAAATAAGTTTTATATGCTGAAAGTTTATTAACCATTAATAATCACCATCCTAGTATTTTTAAAAAAATTTATTTGTTTTTCATAATCTTCATATTTAAATATATAAATCATCAAAATAATCTCCTTAAATAAAAATTATATAACCTAAATATAAACATGAAATATACAACTTTAATTTATATAACTTATGATTAAGCTATGCAAATTAAAGTCTTATATCATATCTATAAATATAGTAAAAATAGGCATAAAAATACCGTGTTTAGAACACAGTTTTCCTATTCTTCAAATAAAGATGTAATATGCTCATTATAATACTGATTATTTTTAGAGTACACAAATAGACATGGTAATATCAATATTATTAATAATTGTTTCTACCACAAATAAACCTTGAGTTATCCAAGATTTTTTTCATATACTTTTTAAAATAATCCTTATTCAGTTAGTTTAGTTAAAAACTACCTCTTTGCGCATATTTACATCTCCTTTACATTTATATTTTTCATGTTTATATTTTAATATATAAACTTTTATTTTTTTCAATACTTTTATATTCATATTTATCCAAATTCAATTGAAACTTTATTACTTCAAATAACTTATATACACAAAAGAATAACTACTAACTTTAACCTAAATCTGAAATGAATATAAAAAATATATTTGTGGAATGTTTTACAATTTCTTTCAATACTATAGATTAGAAAAAACAAATTCTAATTTGCTGAAATAGGTGAAAAACGAAGAACCTATGAATAAAACTACAATAACCTACAAAAATTCAAATTTTAGATTTTTGTGAGTTTCATTGCAGAATTAAAGCAGACCTACCTTTCATTTATATATCCAATTTTGGTAAAGTTCGCACTTACTTGTGATACGGTTCAATGCTCTATAAACTTGTTCTAATAATATAAGCCTCATTAACTGATGAGGGAATGTCATCTTAGAAAAAGACAACTTATAATCCGCTCTTTTTAAAACCTCATCAGAAAGACCTAAAGATCCACCTATAACAAAAGTTATATGACTATTACCTCTAACTGCTAACTTACTTATTGTATCTGCAAGTTCTTCAGAAGATAAATTTTTACCGTCTATAGCAAGGGCTATAACATAACTATTATTCTTTACTTTACTAAGAATTTTTTTACCTTCCTTATCTTTAACAATAAGCATATCTTTTTCACTTAAATTTTCAGGACATTTTTCATCATCAAGCTCTATTATATCTAATTTACAATACTTAGTTAGCCTCTTTGAAAACTCATCTATTCCTAATTTTAAATATTTTTCTTTAATTTTACCTACACCGATTATACTTATATTCATAAATTTCTCCTTAATCCGTTCTACTTTTATATCTATTATTTCACATTATATATATCAGATACTTCTTCTCTTAATAAAACATCTAGTTTTATATCTTGTCCAATAATTATATCATTTTGAGCTAAAATAGATTTAGATGTTTCATATGCTAACTCTGGGAAGTTATTTTCCTTGCTTAAATGTGCTAATAATATTCTTTCTGTGCCTTCTTTTACAAGCTCTATACAGAATTTAGCAGCTTCTTCATTAGATAAATGCCCTTTATCTGACATTACCCTCTTTTTTAATGAATATGGATAAGAACCCATCATAAGCATATTAGAATCATAGTTTGATTCTAATACTATTAACTTTGATTTATATAAATGTCTTCTTATATTATCAGTTATCATCCCTATATCTGTAGCTATAGATATCTTATCATTTTCAGCATAAAAATTATAGCCTACTGCATCAGATGCATCGTGAGATATCGAAAAAGGTCTTATTATTAAATCTCCTAAAGAGTAACTTCTATCATTTTCAAATACTTTCATGTTACTATCTTTTATATCCCCAAGTTTGTCTTTCATTGCACACCATGTCTTTACATTTGCAAATATAGGTATATCATATTTTCTAGATATTATACCTGCACCTTTTATATGATCTGAGTGTTCATGTGTAATAAATATTCCTTTTAAGTTTTCAATGTCTATATTTATATCATTAAGACCTGTAGTTATTCTCTTCCCACTAAGGCCTGCATCTACTAGTATGTTGGTATCTTTATATCCTATGTAGTGGCAGTTTCCACTACTTCCGCTTCCTATTGAACAATATTTTAGCATACTGTCACCTCATTCTTTATAGTCATAGATTATATTATACCAAAAAAATAGAGCATTAAATAAAAATTTAATACTCTAACTAAAATTTACTTATACTCACTTATTATTTTATCTATATCAATACCTCTTTTATTCCATAAGTCAACAAATTTAGCTCCATTTACATTTTGGAACATATATGTATTATAGTATTCTTTTAAAGTTTCAAAAAATACTTTATCCCCTACTTTATTTCTAACTTCATTAAATGCTAATGCTCCCTTAGTGTATACATTTAAACTATAGTCTATTGAGTTTTTATACTGAGTTGTTGCCTTAAATATATCTTCACTACAATGATTTCTTGTTTGTATTTCCATAGTCTTTATAAGCTTAGACCCGACTTCTTTACCATACTTTTCTTCAAAATAAAGAACTGTTGAGTATTCTGTAAGAGCTTCATCTAACCAAGGTTCACTTATTTCATCATTTCCGATTACTGAGTACCACCATTGATGTGCAGTTTCATGTGCTATAACATATTCTAATAAAAATTTATCCTTTTCATTATACAAACTTTGATCAATCATAACTAATGTTGGATATTCCATTCCACCTATGTAAAAATCACTTGCTATTACTGAATATGTATCATATGGGTATTCTCCAAATAATTCACTAAAAATGTTAATAGAATCTTTAGCTATTTTAGTTACCTCTACTGATAATTTTTCATTTAAATTATATGTATTTATATTAACACCTTTATAAGTATCTTTATTAACTTTAAACTTATCACTTAGTATAAATGCAAAGTCTCTAACTTTTTTAGCTTGTATTTCGTAAAGTGTTTTTTCAGAATCAGACTTCTCAGAAATTATATTGCCTGTGCACCCAACTTTATATTTTCTAGGTATTAACATCTTAACATAAAAATTACTGGTATCACTATAAAATGGATCTCCTACTGCTTCATATCCCTTTAGATTCCATCCCCTATCATCGTGAACACATGCTATAGGAAACCAATTAGTTACATTTATAGTATTTTCTCCATATCCAAATCTACCTTCTGAGTTAGGTATTTTTACATTATATTTCATATCTATAGATATCTTTTCACCTGGCTTTAATTGTCTTCCTATTTTTACTTCTAATATGTCATTTTTTTCACCTTTTATCTCATATTCTAACTTATTATTATTATTTAATATATTCTTTATATCTATATATCCCTCATTAAATCCATTTGGATATGCTTGATTCATTTCATCCTTTTCAAAAGGCGCAAACTCTTCCTTAGAAAAAGCATTCGGATATATGTGGAAATATATTTTATCTAATGATAATTTTGTATTATTTACATATTCTACATTTTGGTTACACATTATCCTTTTGCTTTCATCATCAAAAACAATATCCATAATGTATTTATTTATATTTTTATTTTCTTCAATATTTAATGTTTGTACAATATTTTTACTTTGATATAAATATACACCACCTCCTATAATAAATAATAGAAATAATATCATTTCTGTTAATTTTCTTACTTTTTTCGTAAAATTTATTATCAATATCTTTCCTCCTTTCTCTTTAATATGAATAAATTTTATATTTTTTTGTAAGATAAACTTATATAATTAAAGTTTTAATTTTTTATGATATAATCTTATCTGAGGTGATAAAATGTTTTTCAAAGAAGTCAATGAGATAGATTTAGGTGAAACTACTATTGCCAATATCTTTATAGATATATTTATGCCTATGGCTAATGGATTATACGTTAAAGTTTATCTTCTAGGTTATAGACAAGCATGTGACCCTAATTCTAATCCTAAATTTGATAATAATTCAATTGCTAAAAATTTAAATATACCTCTTTCTGATGTAATAGATGCATGGAAATTTTGGCAAAATAAAAATATTATTAAAATGCATAAAAATGAAGGATTAGATGATTTTGATTATTCAATAGAATTTTTAGATTTAAAGAGATTTTATATGGACAACATGCATATAAATACAAAATCTATAAAATCAAATAGTGACAGCATAGTTTCGGTTTCAGAAAATCCTAGTGTTAGAAAGATGTTTACTACGATAAATAAAATAGTCGGAAGATACCTTGATCCAGGTGAAAAAATAAGTATCTTAGAAATAATGAATAAGTATAATATGGACCCTGATATGGTAGTGTGTGCTTATGAATATGTCCGAGACAAGCACGGCTCATCAAGACCTGTTAAATATATAGAATCAATTCTTAGAGGATGGTATGATTCAAATTTATTTACTCCTCAAGATGTTAAGGATAGCTTTGCAGTAAGAAGCGAACGATATATGATGTATAAAACAATATTTAATGAGTTAGGATTCTATAGACAACCATCTAAACCAGAAGAAAGAATTATGGATAGTTGGTTTGATAAGTATAATATGGATATTGAAGTTATATTATCTGCATGCTCTAGGGCTAAAAATACATCTAATCCATCTATATCATATATAAATGGTATAATTGAAAAGTGGAAAAAATCTGATGTAAAGACTTTAGATGACATAAAAAGAATTGATGATGAGTTTAAGAAAAAATCTGAAGAGAAAAAACAAGTATTTAAAAATACTAAATCCTCTGAGCCTACAGTTAAAACTAGATTCCATAATATAAACCAAACATTTACAAAATATACACCTGAAGAACTTGAAAAAATGCTTCAAGAAAGTCAAAAAAATAAATTTAAATAGGTGATTAAATGAGAGAATCAAAAATAAGAGAAATACTTGTGTCTTATCAAAAGAAACGAGATAAGGCTGAATCTGAATTAGAGCTTAGGAAAAATGATGTTTACTCACAAATTCCCGAATTTAAAAAAATAGATGATGAAATAAGTAAAGTGGGTTTACAATTAGCTAAATTAGTGTTACAAAATCCATCAAATAAAGAAAATATTATTTCAGAGTCTAAGAAAAAAATGGATGAATTAAAAAATCTAAAAAAAGAGTTACTAGTTAAATATAAAGTTCCAAATGGATATCTTGAAATTCAACATGATTGTAATATATGTAAAGATAAAGGATTTTTAGACAACGGAAATAAGTGCAATTGTTTAAAACAAGAAATAATAAATGAAGCCTATAAAATGTCTAATATATCTAGGATGCTTGAGAAGGAAAATTTCTCTACTCTAGATACAAGTATATTTTCTTCTGAAAAAGACCCAGAATCTAATATATCTCCTCAACAGAATATGCTTCAAATAGTATCTATATGTGAATCATTTGTATTAGATTTTGATAAAGATAATGGAGAAAATTTATTATTTTATGGTGATACTGGACTTGGAAAAACTTTTATGTGTAACTGTATTGCAAAATCACTTTTAGACAGAGGTAACTTAGTTATATATCAAACTGCATTTAAAATGTTTGAGATAATCGAAGATTATAAATTTAAAAATACAGACAGTCATATTTCTAAAGAAAACTACGAAAACTTATTTGAATGTGATTTATTAATTATAGATGATTTAGGAACTGAACTTACAAATTCATTTACAAATAGTGAATTATTTAATATATTAAATACTAGACTTTTATCTGGAAAGAAAACTATTATATCCACAAATTTATCACCTATGCAATTAGGATCTAATTATGCACAAAGAATATTCTCAAGGATATTTGATAGATTTAAAATGGTTAAGTTTTTAGGAAAAGATTTAAGGTGGGAAACTAAAAAATAATAGAAGAAAAATACTCTTAATATTTTTCTTCTATTTTTTATTCATAGAATTATCTAAGTTTATAAATATATTAAAATTTAAATCTAAAACTTAAAGATAATATTATTTTTATCATATATAAATTTATTTTGTAAGCATACTATTTTATAAAATAAAAAAACTCTTAGAATAATCTAAGAGTTTCTATTGGAGCTGGTGATAGGAATCGAACCTACAACCTGCTGATTACAAGTCAGCTGCTCTACCGTTGAGCCACACCAGCATAGTGTATATTAAGTTGGCGACCTGGAAGGGACTCGAACCCTCGACCTCCAGCGTGACAGGCTGGCATTCTAACCAGCTGAACTACCAGGCCGCATTTATGTAATGGTGGGAC
>CAJFPU010000085.1 GCA_904418825.1 uncultured Romboutsia sp.
TGCATTTCCTGCATACCCTATTATTTCAAATGATAATTCAAATATTTTTTCATCCATGTTTAAACTCCCTAATAATTACTTTACAAGTTCTATTGCTCTCTCTAAAACAGCTTTACCATTGCACGTTCCATAATGCATCATGTTTATTACTTCAACTGGTACATTATAAGGTTTAGCTATTTCTAAAGCTTTATTTAATACATATCTTACTTGAGGCCCTAATAAAACTACATCACATTTAGTTATTTCTTCTGATAAATTTGCTTCTGGTATTGCCCATATTTGAGCTTCTATATTTTGTTCTTTAGCAGCAGCCTCCATTTTAGTAACTAATAAGCTAGTTGACATCCCCGCTGAACACGCTAACATTATTTTTATCATAATAAACTCCTCCATATAATCACTTACATAATAAATTTTATTTTATAATACAATAAAATTTTATTAAAAACAACATTTTTACAATTAAATAGTTCGTAAAAAACATGTTTTTTTGTAGAAAAACATGTTTTTAAAATAAGAAAACTATTTCAAATTATAAATTTTATTATTATACTAAATTAAACACGAATTAATTTAGAGAATCACTGATAAAACATTCAAATATCAAAAGTAATTCTGAAAAAAATGTATTTGGTGGATTTTTTAGTTTTGCAAAGTTATCTTGACCTTGAATAATAATAGGAAGTGTTGAAAGTTTAGCAATCTTTGAATTAGTATTTCCAATAAAACTTATTACTTCTATGTCATTAGATCTTGCTTGTTCTAGTATATCAATAATACTTTTAGTTTCACCAGAACGAGATATCGCAAATACTAAAACTTCATTTTATACTCTTTTGATAAAAGTTGAAGATGAGCATTAGCTATACTTCTATACCCATTAACTGATAATCTCTCATTCATATAATTTGCTATAGTTTGAGATATACCAGTACTTACAAACATTATAAGTTTATTTTTATATTTATTTAAAATACTATTAAATTCTTCAAGATTATTGTTAATTTGCTTGTTTATATTAGTATATATATCTATATTAGTTTCGCTATCATCTATTTGAGAAGAATACGTAAAGTGATATATCATATCAGAATATCCTTCAAAATTTAACTTCTTACATAGCTTATAAACAGTTGTTGTGGAGGTATAATTGTCCTTTGCAACTTTACGAATACCAATTTTTTTTAAATCAGAAATATTTTCTTGTAAGTATTTTAAAATAGATGTTTCTGTATCATTTAATTGGTATTTATCGATCAAATATTTAAAATCCATATATATCACCTCTTAAGGTATTATATATGAAAAAAATATAAAGGTAAATAAAGGAAAGGAAATTGTATATTATGGAAAAAAAATTCATTCAAGATCCATGGGCTAGACTAACTACTCGTAATGGACTAGCTGGAGATGAAGTTATATCATCTCTTCAAAAATGTATAAGAAGAGGTATGGTTGAAGAGGCTTGTCAATTTGCCTATGAAATGTATATAACTTCTCCTCAAATGGAAGAAAAATTATGGAGAAGATTATTAACTATAACTGTTGAAGATATAGGAATGGGAGATATTAATGCACCTATAATTGTTAATACTTTAAACGAAATGCGTAAAAATTATTCTTATGCTGATGGAGATAGACCAATATATTTTATACACGCTATAAGATATTTATGTGCATGTCAAAAAGATCGTTCAAGCGATTTATTAAAGAATATAATGATGAAGAGCTTTGCTATGGGGTTTGTACCTGAAATACCTGATTTTGCCCTAGATAAACACACTGTAAGAGGTGCTGAAATGGGAAGAGATTCATTCCATTTCTTAAATGAAGCTAGTAAAGTTATTCCACAAATGGATGTAGATAATGACTATAAAGAACGTTATAGTAAAATTTTAGAAACTTATAAGCCAGAAGAGGCTGTTGAAAATGCATTTAAATTTAATCCATGGCAAGAATAGTAACATTAATTAATTTATAAAAAAGGGGAGATTTATATGAATTCAAATACATTACTTGAAAAATTAGACAAAATTTTATCTCCTATAGGTGCTAAAGTTGGAAATCAAATACATTTAAAATCTATATCTAATGGTATGATGATGACTTTACCACTTATAGTTGTTGGATCAATATTTTTAATACTGGCTAATCCACCAGTAAATCCTGATTTAGTTAATCCTGAGACAGCTAATATATTTATGAAGTTTATGTTGTCATGGAAGGAATTTGCAGTAGATAATTATCAAACTTTGACTACTCCATATAATATGACAATGGGTATTGTTGGTATGATGTCTGCTTTTGCTATAGCTTACTGCTTAGCTAGTGAATATAAAATGAAAGCTTCTATATCTGGTCTTATATCAACTGCAATGTTTTTAATGATATGTGCACCTAGTGTTGATGGAGCTATTGCAACAAACTTCTTAGGCGCAGATGGTTTATTTATAGCTATAATAATAGGTTTGTCATCAGTTGAAGTAACTAGATTCGTTGAGTCTAATGGATGGCAGTTTAAATTTCCAGATACAGTACCTCCAGCAGTTACTGCTTTTGTAAACTCATTACTTCCATTACTATTAAATATAATTGTTTTATACGGTATTAATATATTAATAATATCAAATATAGGTATTAGCATACCTGAGGCTATAATGAAAGTTTTAACACCTGCTTTATCTGTAGTTGATAATATCTGGGGATACTTAGCTATAATAACTTTAGGTAATGTATTATGGTTATTAGGAGTAAATGGTACAAGTATAATATTCCCTATAGTATTTGCTTTAGGGATTCAAAATACAGGAATCAATGCTGATTTAGTTGCTAAAGGTCAAGATCCAAGTGTAATAATGAATCTTCAAATGTTTAGATTTGCTATTCTTGGAGGTGCTGGAAATACATTAGGTCTTACTTTACTTATGATGAAGAGTAAATCTGCTCACTTAAAATCATTAGGTAGACTTGGTATTGTTCCTGGAGTATGTGGTATAAATGAGCCTATAATATTCGGTGGACCAATAGTCTTTAACCCAATACTTGCTATACCATTTATAGTTACTCCTATTATTACCGTAGGTCTTGGATACTTAGCTCAAGTTATGGGACTTATAACTCCTGGATACTTAGTTGATCCATCGTTTACACCGTTCTTTGCTCAAGCATATTTCTCTTCTATGGATTGGAGAAATGTTTTATTTGTGTTTGGACTTGTTATTTTAAGTATAGTTATATACTATCCTTTCTTTAAGATTTATGAAAAAAATATGTTAGCTCAAGAAGGAGTAAGTAGCGATTTTGCTGCTTAATTAATAAAACCCATGTTATTGAATTGACATGGGTTTTATTAGTTAAACTTAATATTTACATATTAGTAACATGTTGCTTCCACCTTTATAAGTTAATTTATACTGTATATCTAAATATCACAGATTGAACTTTAATCTCACCATGTATTTCTTTATTATTTATCGTAGCTTTATTATATTTTAAGCTGTTTATAACTATTTCATAAAAATCATATTTTTTATTGTAACCATTATTAACCAAATCTATATTTATATTTAAAGATTCATTAGCTTCAATACTAATATTGTATAAGTTATATTTACCATTTCTGTATTCAAATGATGTTCCATCATCTTGATAATGTTCATACATAATATCTGATTTATCATCTAAATAAACATCTAAAATTAAAGTGTTCACTTCTTTTTCACCAATATAATTCATATCCAGGAAATTAGGAATTATACTGTTGCATTTTACATAGATTGGGCACACATCTAATGGCGTTTCTTTTACAATGTACTGCCCACCACTAAATACTTCTTTTGTCCAATAATCTATCCACTTATCATCCTTAGGTAAATATATCATTCTAGCTTGTTTTCCTTGTTCTAATACTGGAGCAACCATAATATTTTCTCCAAATAAAAATTGATCATTTATTTCATAAGTTTTATGATCATTTTGATAATGAAGCATTAAAGGTCTCATTATAGGTAAACCACTTTGCTCACCTTTATAGAATATATCATACATATAAGGTATTAATTTATATCTTAGTTTTATATATTTTCTATTTATATCTTCAGTTAATTTACCAAATGCCCATGGTTCTTGATCTCTTGAATATATTGTTGTATGGTTTCTAAATAGTGGTGTAAATGTACCTACCTGAACCCATCTACTTAATAACTCCGGAGTACAATCATATCCAAACCCTCCAACATCTGTACCACAAAATGACATGCCACTAAGACCTAGATTCATAAGCATTGGTACACTCATTCTTAAGTGTTCCCATGTACTTTGGTTATCTCCTGTCCATACTGTTGAGTATTTTTGGGTACCTGAATAACACGCTCTAGTAACTACAAAAGGTCTTTTATTTGTTGCATTTTTTATACCTTCATATGTTGCTTTATCCATCATATGCCCATATATATTATGTACTTCTTTATGTTCTATAATATTTCCATCTTCATTAAATTTAACATCATCCGGTAAAGGACCATTGAAACTAGCAGGCTCATTCATATCATTCCAAATACCAGATACACCATAATCTGTCATAATCTTTTGATTATCAGCCCACCATTTTCTAACTTCACTATTCATAAAATCTGGGAATACAGAGTTTCCAGGCCATACCCAGTTTGTATATACTATTCCATTTTTATCAATTGCAAAGTAATTATTTTCTAAACCTTCATCATATATTTTATATCCTTTATCGACCTTAACACCAGGATCTATTATAGTAACTAGTTTAAATCCATCATTATTAAGATTTTCTATCATATTTTTAGGATCTTTAAATTTATCTTTATCCCAAGTAAATACTCTAAAATCATCCATATATTCTATATCTAAATATATAGTATCACAAGGTATATCTTTTTCTCTGAACTTCTTAGCTATTTCATATACATTCTCTTCTGGACAATATGCCCATCTACACTGTTGATATCCTAAAGTCCAAAGTTGTGGAAGTGGAGTCGTCCCCGTTAAGTAAGTGTATCCTTTTATTACCTTTTTAATAGATGGTCCATATATAAAGTAATAATCTATATTTCCATCAACTGATGCAAAGTAGTAATAGTTTGAATTTTCTTTCCCTAAATCAAAATGAGTTTCAAATGTATTATCAAAGAATATACCAAATGCTTCTTCATCTTTTAAAGTTACAAAAAAGGGAATTGATTTATATAATTTTTCATAAGTTTCACCATGTGGTGTTGGATCATCTGTATTCCAGTTTATATAATGACAATACTTTTTATTTAAATGGCCACTTCTCTCCCCAAATCCATAAAAATACATATTATCCTTCATTTTTTTAGGTATAAATACTTTGTACTCCATATGCTCTGTTGGTTTATGTCCTTCTTGAGTTGCAATATCTAATCTTCCTGCACAATTTTTTATAAAAGGTTCTCTAGCTCCTCTATAATCTTCACATATTAATTTTTCATCTTTGTTATATATATCAACTTTAAATTCATCATATATTTTTATAATTAATTCATCTGTTTTTATTGTTATATTATCAATATATCTATCTACTTCATATTTACAGTGTTGTATTATCAAATTTTCGACTGCCTTTGAATTTTGTTCATCTCTATAATTAGGTACAAAGAAATTTATTATAATAGGACTTATTATATTTATTTTAGCTTCTATATTTTCAAACTCTACTTTCACTATATTCTCATTTACTTTAAATAAATTAATTTTACTTTTAACTTCATCTATATATCCATCTTTAAAACTTTGCCATAGTATTTTTTCTTCTTCTATTTGTAATATCCAAGGCATAATACTTTCTAAAAGGTTCTTTTGTTTACTATTTTTAATATTTTGGGTGGAATTAAATAATCTATTTAATTCCTCATCAATACCTTCAATATCTATTTTATTTAACATATCGATTAAATGAAATGGCAAAGAATTAGATACTCTACTATTTCTAAAATATTGGCTAAACACACACATATCTTCTACAATTTCTTCAGACACAACTGATAAAATAGCTTTTTTAAAGTCATCTCTACCTCTAAAAGAATTTGCATTAAAAGCGTATTGAGAAAAAGATGCTAGGGTAAATTTAGACACTTCCCACCTATCCATTGGATTTAATACTATTCCTTCTAAATTATTGTCACAAAGATATGGAGAACGATTTTCATATGGTGCTATAAATAAAAGTTCTTTATCACTTTCAAAATCATTAACTGGAACATTATCCCATATTATTATTTTATGCTTTAATATAGAATAAATTCTATTAAAACTTTCTTTTGTAATACAATGAGATAATGTTTCATTTCCTGTCCAAAATATCTTAATATCAGGTAATAAATTTTCTCCTAATGATTTTAAATATGGTGTATCATAGTCTATATCATATTCTGTTGGACACATTACCAGAGTAAATTCGTCTAAATTTATTTTTAAGAAATTATACACATCATTAACTAATTCTGCATGCCTATAACCTGCTCCTTTAAAATAATCTATATCATCTAATAAGATTCCAAATTTATTAATTCCAATATCTATAAGCTGTTTTAACTTTGCTTTTAATATTATATAATCATCTTTAATATAAAAGTTAAAATCTTTACCAGGTGCTATCATATAGTAAAAATCAACATGATAATTATCACACTCTCTTAAAATTTCCTTAAACTCTGATAATTTATTTTCTGGATACAATTCTCTCCATATATCTCTATGATAAACATCGTTTTTGGGTGCATACATATATGTATTCATATGATTTTCTCCAATAAATTTTATACAATCTAATCTATTATCTATTGTCCATGGTTTACCATAAAATCCCTCAATTACTCCACTTAATTTTAGGCTTGGTTCATGATTAATTATAATATTTGGAACATATATCCCATCATTAGTTTTTTTGATTTGATTTACAAAGGCTATATATCCATTTTTTATCCCTCTTTCATTGCTAGCTTGTATTATTACTTCTTTTTTGGGGTTTAGTTTAAGTCTAAATCCACTATTTTTTATGTTTCTGTTATAGCTGAACTCTATATTAAAATCTGTAATTTCTTTAGTATCTGATAGTAATATCTTTATATCTTCATCATAAGATACTATTCCTTTTATATCATTTGGAGATGAAAATCTATAATATTTACTTATAAATTTTAAATTTAATTTATTTTTATTAAAATAAAAATAATCACCTTCAGTATATATTTCGTTATAGTGCATATTGTAATTTCCCTCTTTTATAAATTTTATATTTTAAAAATATAAGCTGATGTAACATTACATCAGCTTATATACTATACATTTAATATGCTACTGAGTTTTTTAACATTTCAAAAGCAGATATTAAATTATCTTTAGCTTTTACTATTTCTTCTGTCTCTACTTCTACTCTATCTATTATATCTTTACATTTATTTAATAAATCTTCAAATTCACTACTTATTGTTCCTAAATTACGGTATTCTGCGTCTATAGTATTTGTAGTATCATTTAATTGATGTAATGCTTCTTTATTATCTAAAACTAATACCATATCTGATTCAATTCCTAAAACTTCTATCTCATATATTCTAGTTGCTCCTCCACTACCTTGTTCTGACTTATTAACTTTAACTCGTACATATCTTGCAAGTTCATAGTTTAAATCATCTTTAGATACAGCTTTGTCATTTCCTTTTATATCTGATAATTCTACCCAATTATCTCCATCTTTGCTTATTTCTATAGTATATTCAGATGTATTCATACTTGCAGCCTCTCCACCTGCTTGTGCATGACTCATTCTTAACTCTTTTATTATACTTTCCTTACCTAAGTCTATTTCTATCCAGTTGCCATTTTCACCTATTGCACACCACTTGCTATTTAACTTTCCATCAATTGCAAATTTAGCAGCTTCATTTTCATTAACTTGTGAATTTGCCTTAGCTTCTTTATTTAATGCAAGGTTTTGTAATCCTCCTTCTGCTTGGCTACTTACAACTATGTAATCTTCTTTATGATTTACAGTTTCTCCTGATGCATTTGATACTATTTGAGTTAAAGAATATACACCTGGCTTATCAAATTTAACAGTTACTTCATTACCTTCTAGTTCTTCATTTTTATGAAGCCCCTCTATTTTCCATTTAACATTTTCAGCTGCTAATGATTTATCAGTTAATGTTATTGATTGTCCTGGTGCTACTATTGGCTCACTCATTTCAAAGTTAGCTTTAGGAGCTTCTAACTCAGGCCATTGAACTGTTACACTTGCCTCATTTTTATTATTAGTTTCAAATAATTCATTTACTGGTTTAACAATAAATTTAGTTTTTGCATCTAATTTAAGATCTCTTTCTATATCATTTATAAAAAATGCATTTGTAGGAGTTGCACCTACTAACGCTCTATTTCCTTGGCTATCTTCCATATATATTTCATAGTGGCTTACATTTTTACCAACTCTATCCCATGTTAATCTTACATTTCCATAATAGTTATCAATTACTTTAAAATCTTCAACCTTTAAATTTTTAACCTTAGATACATTTAATTTTTGTTTTGAATCATTCACAGATAATTGTCCTAAATTCAATTTATATGAATTTGAATTATCTTTACTATCTACTATTAAAGATATCTCTTTTATTTCATCCTTTTTATATTTAGATAATGATGCAGTACCATCTATCCACTCTCCATCTTTTGAAGTTTTCAAATCAATTACTTTACTTCCTTCGTCTTCAAATACTAATTCAAGTTTGATATTAGCTCTTGAACCACTTTCTTTGTACTTTATACTTATTTCAGTATTATTCTCTAAATCTAAATCTGCTGCAAATAATTTTATCTTAGTATTACCACCTTTAGCTAAACTACCTTCTAAGGCAATTGAGTTTCCTGCATAATAAGCTTCATCATAATCTATACTAGCTTCTAGATTATTCTTCTTATTATCAACTATCCATCTATATGTTGGAAGTACATCCATCATACCTCTATGGTTCCATTCATTATCACTTACTTCTTCACCATTTACATTGAAAGATCTACCGTTACCCATAGAAAAGTTTGTAACAAAAGGTAATTCGGTTACAGGTGTTTTTTCAACTATATTATTAGATATACCTTTCCAATCTTCAGTACTTTCTTCTCTTGGATCTCCACTTTCATTTATCCAAAATCTTTCTTCTTTATCTAAGAATTCCTCTACTGTACTAGATGAATCATAAGTCCAAGATGGGCAATATAAGCCTAAAGAAGTATTTGCTTTTTCACCTTCAAGGAATAAACGATCCCATTTTATTTTTGTGTTATATCCATTTGCTTGTACATCTATTCCTGCATATAAATCATATTTACTTCTATTCATACTCTCTGCTAATTCACCAGATTCTTTCAACTCATTTCCTGTATTTGTGTGTACTAAGTAATTATCTACATTATCTGGGTCCACTACTGCCATACGATCATTAGTCCACCAGAAATTTAAAAACATACCATCTGATAATTTATTATTTTCATCTCCTAAGAAACTTTTATTGTATTCAGTTAATCTATTTTGCCAGAAAATTCTACCATCATCTATCATAGAGTCATACCAAATTATTTCCATATTATTTGACTTAATTTCTTGTAAATATACTAAAAACTCTTTCATTAACTTAGCTTGTTCTGGTTTTAGATTTGAAGCTCCTTTACCACCTGTTTCTTGATTTATAAACCATCCATCAAAACTATAGTACTTAGCTACTTCTACTAATTTTTTTGCCATTGGGAATGTTCCATCAACATCTTTTTGTAAAAACTCATCTAACCATATATCTTTACCACCATATTCTACTGGTGGGAAGAAAACAGTTCCTAGTACTGGTACTCCATTAGTATGAGCCGCATCTATTAAATCTGCACTTGGTGGAACTATAAGACCTTCTCCTGCAGAACCTCCCCATGCAACTAATGTATCTATATATTGCCAGTAACTAAAGTTGTATCCTTCCATTTCTTTTTTACCTTGAGATGGAGTAGAGCTTGTTGTCTTATTTGCTATAGCTAAAGATATAACTTTAGCATCCACATCTTGAGATTTTTTTAAGGTATCTCCTTCTTCTCTTTCTTTAAGAGGCACTGTACCTACATTAAATTTAGCATCTTTATCAGTTTTTGGATTCCACTGCAATAATTCACTTGGATACCAGTAGGATGAAAAAGGTTGCCCTGTCTTTTCTTGAACTTGAACGTCTGATTCAAGTATTGCATAAGATGATTTTGTTGAAACTACCCCAAACAGCATTATTGCTGCAATTGTTGCTGAAATAAATCTTCTGTGTTTCATAATATTTTTATCCCCCTATTTTATTAAAATTTGTACTTAAGTATTTATACAATGCACCTATTTTTCCTGAATTATTTTGGAATTTACAAGTGTCTATTGTAACCATATTTAATATTTCTGGATTTAATAATTTTAAATATCTATTAATATTTTCTATTAAATCATCTCTAGAGCTTACTCCTCCACCTAGTAAAACTTTTTCTGGAGCAAAATTATAAATTATATTATATATTCCTATAGCTAATGAAAAGTAGAAATCTTCTATTAGGTCTTTTACTTCATTATCTCGTTTAGCTAATTCAAAAATTTCAATTCCATCTAATTTAGAATCTTTTAACTTATTAACTCTGTTGATTAAGTTATATGTTGAACCTAATCTACTAAAAGTTTTCATAGGTATATCTTCTAAGTTTGATAATCTATGCTCTAGTATGTTTATACCAAACTCTCCCGCCATACCTCTATGTCCCCTATATAGCTGATTATTTATAAAAACTCCACCACCTATACCAGTTCCTATAGTTATACATACAAAATTTTTATTATCTACTGCATTTCCCATATATTTTTCAGCCATTGCAACACAATTTACATCATTATCATAAATACAATCAAGTCCTGTACGTTCTTTTATATATTTATTTAGATACATATTTTGTAGATCTATTACTTGCCCCATAAAATGAATATATCCATCGTCATCAATACCACCGGGTACACTCATTGCAACTCCTTTGATATCATACTTTATTTTATAATCATTTATTATATCTACTAATATTTCTTGTGTCTTTCCTTCTCCTTGTTGCGGTGTGTCTATGGAATCAGACTCTATAAACTTACCATCTTTGTTCATAATGCTATACTTTATAGACATCCCACCAATATCAAATACTATATAGTACATATTTTTATACCTCTTATTTCTGTGTTCTCTTTTTAAAAACCATTATTTAAAATTAATTCTTTAAACCAATATGCACTTTTTTTAGGAGTTCGCTTAAATTCATTATTTATATCAACTTCTACAAATCCATATCTGTTTTTATATGAATTTAACCAAGACCAATTATCCATAAATGTCCATAAATGATATCCTTTTAGGTTACACCCTTCATTTAAAGCTTTATTAGCAAATTTCAGGTGTTCACTTATAAACTCTATACGATAATCATCTTCTATTCTTCCATTTACTTTGAACTTATCTTCTCCCTCTACTCCCATTCCATTTTCTGATATAAAGAACGGAATGTTTTTATAGTTATCTCTAATGTTTATAGATAAATCATATATACCTTTTTCATATATTTCCCATCCCCTATGAGGATTTATCTTTTTACCTGGCATATCATAAAAATCAAAGAATGATTCTGGGGTAAGTATTTCTTCTTTAACTTTACTTTCTTTTGCTTTAACTCTTCTTGGTTGATAATAATTTACACCTAGTAAATCTACTGTATTATTTTTTATTATCTCTATATCTTCTTTTTTATATATAGGCATTAAATTCTGTTGTTTTACAAATTCTATTAATTCCCCAGGAAATTCTCCATGTACTGATGGGTCTAAGAAAGAACGATTTAAAATCAAATCAGCTATATTAGATGCTTCTAAATCTTCTTTACTATTACTTCTTGGATAGGATGGAGTCAAGTTAATTATTATACCTATCTGTCCATCTAAATTTAATTTTTTATATTCACTTATAGCTAATGTACTAGATAACATTATATGATATCCGACTTGCACAGCTCTTTTAAAATCAACTATAGCTGGATAATGATGGACTCCTAAGTATCCAAACTCTACTGGTACTATAGGTTCATTGTGTGTAAACCACTTTTTAACTCTATCTCCAAATAGCTCAAAACACGTTTTAGCATAATGTTGATAATACATTACTACTTCTCTATTTTCCCATCCTCCTATTTCTTGTAAATACATTGGCATATCAAAGTGGAATAAGTTTATAAAAGGTTCTATGTTATTTTCTAACATTGTGTTTATAACGTCATTATAAAAATCTACTGCTTTTTGATTTATACTTTTATCAGCTTTTATAAGTCTTGACCAACTTATAGAAAATCTAAATGAATTGTGACCAAGCTCCTTCATTAAAGCTATATCTTCTTTATATTTATAATAAAAATTACTAGTATCTTTAGGACCTATATTATTATAAAACTTCTCTGGTTCAACTTCATACCAATAATCCCATATATTTTGTTCTTTTCCATCTACATTATAAGCACCTTCCATTTGTGTGGCAGAAGATGCACTTCCCCACCAAAAATCCTTTGGAAATTTATAATTCATTTTTTTCTCTCCCAATTAAGTTTATTTTTTTACTTTTATACCACAGTAATCAAGTACTAGTTCGCAGAACATCATATTTGCCCAAGAGAACCAATCTCTTGTAAACTTATTTGGGTCATCTGGATGGAATCCTTCGTGCATTAAGTAGGTTCCTGCATCTGTATTTTTCATTATTTCTAGCAGTTCTCTTTTCTTATTTACATCATCAGTAGTTAACCCTTGCATTGCAAGTGATATATGCCATATATATCCTTCTGGTGTATGAGGACTTCCAATACCTGATGCATATTTCCCAATATGGAATTCTGAATTTTCTGTACTTAGTATAAAGTTTCTAGTATTTATGTACTTTTCGTCATTTAAATCTGCATATCCTAAGTATGGTATTGCTAATAAACTTGGTAAGTTAGCATCATCCATTAAATTGTAGTTCCCAAGCCCATCTACTTCATAAGCATACATTTTCCCACATCTTGGATGATTATATACTGCATATTTTTCTATTCCTTTATTTATTTCATCTCTTAGATTTCTTGCTTTTTTAGCTAACGCTTCATCATTTAATATTTCTCTAGCAATTTCATCAACGTAGTTTAATACAACAACAGCAAACATATTTGATGGTACTAGATAACTATAAGTACATGCATCATCACTCGGTCTAAATCCGCACCAAGTCATGCCCGTTGCCTTATGTACTGGACCTTTTCCACTTCTAGCTAATGTGTCTAGTTGACGACAATCTAATCTTTCAAAATTATATGGTGAATTTTCTTCATGATTTTGTTCTACTTTCCATAAGTCTATTATTGTATGCACAGCTTTTTTGAAAGTATCATTAAAGTGTGAAGTTCTTCCTGTATTTTTATATAATAAATAGCTTAATTGTATTGGGAAACATAATGAATCTATCTCATACTTTCTTTCCCATACGTCAGGTTTCATATCTGTTAAATCATTTTGATGTCCTGCCCCATTAGCTTCTTCATTAAAAGCATTAGCATATGGATCTACTAATATATATCTAAATTGTCTTTCAACTAATCCCTCTATCATATCTGCTATTTCACTATCTTCATTAGCTAACACTAGGTATGGTCTAACTTGGCAAACAGAATCTCTTAGCCACATAGCAGGTAT
>CAJFPU010000086.1 GCA_904418825.1 uncultured Romboutsia sp.
TCCTATGGATAGAGCAGGTCAACCATTTGAAGTTGCAACTAGTTATGTATTCTTAGCAAGTGATGATTCAAGCTATATGTCAGGTCAAGTTCTTCATCCGAATGGGGGAGCTATAGTAGGGTCTTAAAATGTACAATAAAAAGGTATTGGATTTTTAATTCAATACCTTTTTTTCTTAAATCATAGAATATCTAACCCATTTATACTTAGAAATAGAAAGTATAATTTATATATATAAAATAAAAAAAGTAATTGACTTTGAGTTAACTCCAAGTACTAATATTATTCTGTAAGATAAATAAAGAGGGAGATAAAATGAGTAAAAAAGTATTAGTATTATCAGCAAGTCCAAGAAGAAATGGGAATTCCGATATATTATGTGATCAATTTATAAAGGGAGCTAGTGAAGTAGGACACAATGCAGAGAAAATATATTTAGGGGATAAAAAAATAAATTATTGTATTGCTTGCGATGGATGTAGAAGAAACGATGGAGTATGCGTTCATAAAGATGATATGGCTGATATTTTAGAAAAAATGATTCAAGCAGATGTAATAGTTATGGCAACTCCTGTTTATTTTTACACAATGGATGCACAAATGAAAACATTAATAGATAGAACAGTAGCAAGATATACAGAGATTAGAAATAAAGACTTTTATTTTATTGCAACAGCAGCAGATGAAAGCAAACAAAGCTTAGAAAAAACATTTGATGGATTTACAGGTTTTACAGAATGTTTACCAGGTGCAAAAGATAAAGGATATATTTATGGAATAGGTGCTTGGCAAAAAGGTGAAATAAAAGGAAATAAAGCTATGGAAGAAGCTTATATAATGGGAAAATCAATATAGAATAGATTAAATATAGAAATGTTTAAATAATATATAATATTGTAACTAAAATTTAAAAATAATAATATCGAGAAATAAAGGAGACGTAATATGCAGAAAAAATTAGGATTTGGGTTTATGCGTTTACCAATTTTAGATAATGAAGATCCAACAAGTATAGATTTTGAACAAGTAAATAAAATGGTAGATACTTTTTTAGATAGAGGATTTACTTATTTTGATACAGCATATATGTATCATAATTTTGTAAGTGAGATTGCATTAAGGGAATCCTTGGTAAAGCGTCATAAAAGAAGTTCCTTTACAGTAGCATCAAAAATGCCTATTATGTTTTTAAAGACTAAAGAAGACTTAGAAAAAATATTTAATGAGCAGTTAGAAAAAGTAGGTGTAGATTATTTTGATTATTACTTACTTCATAACCTAGGTGTTTATCATTATGAAATTGCTAAAAACTTAGATGCATTTGAATTTATTCAAAGGAAAAAAGATGAAGGCAAAATTCGAAAAATAGGATTTTCTTTCCATGACACAGCTGATTTATTAGATGAGATATTGACTAAACATCCAGAAGTTGATTTTGTACAATTACAAATTAATTATATAGATTGGGAAAATGAGAGTATTCAGTCTAAAAAATGTTATGAAGTAGCGATAAAACATAATAAGCCAGTTATAGTTATGGAACCAGTAAAAGGCGGAACGCTTGCAAATGTCCCAGAAGAGGTAAATAAATTATTCAAAAAATATCATCCTAATATGTCAGTTCCATCTTGGACGATTAGATATGTAGCAAGTCTTGATAAAGTGATGATGGTATTAAGTGGTATGTCTTCTATGGATCAATTATTAGACAATACAGAATATATGCAAGATTTTAAGCCTTTTACACAAAAAGAGTATGATATTATAAATAAGGCTGTTGAAATTATAAATGAATCAATAGCAATACCTTGTACTGCCTGTCAATATTGTGTAGATGGATGTCCAAGAAACATTGCAATTCCGCAATATTTTGCATTATATAATGCAGAAAAACAATCATCAAATAAAGGGTTTTCAACACAGGGTATATACTATGGCAATTATATAAAAAATTATGGAAAAGCGTCAGATTGTATTGGATGTAGAAAATGTGAAAAAAGTTGTCCGCAACATATAAAAATAACAGAGTACTTAAAGGATGTAGCAAAAGTATTTGAAAATTAAATTACAAGTAAAGATAAAAGCTTAAAAGGAGTAAACTTATGACAATTACAGAAGTGAGCAAAAAATATGGACTTTCAGCAGATACACTTCGATACTACGAAAGAATTGGATTAATTCCAAAGATTAATCGTAACAAAAGAGGTGTTAGAGACTTTACAGAAGAAGACTGTAGATGGGTTGAATTTATAAAATGTATGAGGGGTTCTGGGTTATCTATTGAGTCATTAATTGAGTAAGTTAAATTGTTCCAAGAAGGGAACTCAACAATTAATGCTAGAAAAGAAATTCTTATAGAACAAAGAAATCAATTAGCAGATAGAATTAAAGAAATGCAAAGTACACTGGATAGATTAGATAAAAAAATTGATGGATATGAAGAAAAAATGTTAGCTAAAGAAGAGGAATTAAAAAATAAGAATAATTAATTTAGAAGATGTAATTAGGTTATTAAAAAATGAACTTAATTACATCTTTTTTATGTATAAGGAAATTATATTAACTTAAAATGGATGTACAGTAAGTTAAGCCATTAAAAAATAATCATATGTATATAAATTAGTTGACATAATGAAAAATAATAGATAAAATATAGTTAACAAAGTCAACTATAATGAATATTATATAAAGTCAGTCAATTTAGAAAGTGGTGAATAAATATGGACGACTTAAATTGGATATATATGATAGAAAAAATGCAAGAAATAACCTTATTTTCAAGAACGATTGTACATCGAGCTACTAAAGAATATGAAATACCAGCACAACATTTGGATTTATTATCACAACTTTTAACTCACAAAGAAGGATTAACTCCAATGTGTCTTAGTAAAATCATGGGTGTAAATAAAACAATCATAAGTAGAGTGATAGATAGCTTGAATCAAGGTGGATATGTAGTTAAAACTAAAGATCCAAGAGATAAAAGAAGCTATTTTGTTTCTATAACAGAATTAGGTAGAGAAAAAGTAGATAAAATATACACATATTATTTAGGTCCGATTTATAAGCTACGTAAAAAGTTGGGTGACGAAGATTTTTTTGAATTAATGTCTTATATAGAAAAGGCAAATCAAAAAATGAATCAAGATAAGTAGGAGAGTGTATAATGAGCTTTTATCAAGCAATGCAGTTAGGAGCAGTTAACTTAAAACCTTTAATTAAAAATACTGAAGATAAAAAATTAAAACAAAAGTATATAATAGCTTTTGTTCTTAAGAATATATTATGTATTTTATTTTGTATTTTTGTAGTAACATCTTTTAGCAATATTTTTGGTAATGAAAATAGTGTAGTAGGAGTTGTAACAGTACTTGCGTTATTAACTTTTAGATTTTCAAATTTAGATTTTGATGTTAAACAATCAGCGTTTACGCTATTTGGTATATTTTGTATACTTATGGTTGGACCATATTTAGCGAGCATATCAACACCAATGGTAAAATTTGTTATAAACTTTATTTCAATAATGGCTATAGTTATTTTATCATGCCATAATGTGGTGTTATCTAATCAATCAATATTAGTATTATCATATTTACTTTTATATGGATACCAAATTAATGATATAAATGTATATATAAATCGTGTATGTGCATTAGCCTTAGGTGGTATCATAGTAGCTGGTATATTCTATATAAAGCAAAGAAAATTAAAGTTTGAAAATAAATTTTCTGATATTATAAAAGATGTTAATTTTAATAATGATAGAACTAAGTGGCAACTAAAATTTACTCTTGCAGTGTGTTCAGGGTTATTAATAGGTGATTTACTAAATCTTCCAAGAACAATGTGGATAGGTTTTGCATGTATGTCAATAGTTCAACCACATAAAGAAAGAATGGATATTCGTTGTAAAGAGAGAATTCCATTTGCTATTTGGGGATGTGTAATATATTATGTGATATATGTTATTTTCCCGAAAGAATCCGTATCATTAATAGGAATGTTAGGTGGAATTATGGTTGGATTCTCTGCAACGTATAAATGGCAAACTGTGTTTAATACATTTGGAGGTTTAACTTCAGCAGTACCAATTTTAGGATTAGAAATAGCTATAATATTACGTATAGTAAACAATATATTTGGAGCTATGTATGGAAGATTATTTATTAAGATATTTGATAAAATTGAAGATAAAATCACAAGTAGAAGTGTAATTGAAGAAATGACAACAAGTGGCGAAATATAAAATAAAGGTTTATCTACATAGCTATGTAGGTGAACCTTTATTTTTATATATAAAATCATCTTATTATATTTTTGCATACCTTACTATATATAGATTTAATATTAAAATGCTATACTCGTATAAAAATTAAATTATAAATTTAATAAATATGCTTTAATAAAGTAATAGTACAGAAAAGAAGGGGGGAGAGATTGTGATAAATAGATATTATAAAAGTTATATAAATTTATACCAATCTAGTTATTTTTCAAAATATGTTAATAAGGCTATATACAAACTAGGTAAATACAATAAAGGATTATTATATGTAGACAAAATAGGGGAATCGGTACAGGGAGTACCTATATTATCTATTAAAATAGGTAGAGGAAGTACAAAAATATTAATTCAAGCAACTCATCATTCTAGAGAAGCAATTACTACTATATTGTTACTTGATCAAATTAATTATCTATTAAGCTTATATGAGATAGATTATAGTATAAACAATATGAGTATACGTAATCTTTTAAAATATGTAACCTTTGTTTTTGTACCATTAGTTAATCCAGATGGTGCAAACTTAGTAATTAACGGAGGAGAATTTATATCTCAAGAATATAAATATAGATCATATATAAAAGAAAGCTTATTTCCGTGTTGGAAGGCAAATATTAATGGAGTGGATTTAAATAGAAATTATCCAACAATGTATCCATCATCAGATTCTATAACATCTCCATCATATAAATCTTATAAAGGTCCATATTATTTCTCAGAACCAGAGACATATGCTCTAAAATGTTTAACAGAAAAATACAGCTTTGATGGTACAATTTCATATCATTCATCAGGAGAGGTGATTTTTTGGCAATATAACCAATTAGATATAAAAAGAGACTTATCTATTGCTAAGAAAATATCAAAAGAAACTGGGTATGATTTGGAGTTAGAAGAAGAACCTGTAACAGGTAGTGGGTATAAGGACTGGTTTATTGAAAATTATCAAAAGCCAGGACTTACAATAGAAGTATCTCCTTATGTTGGAGAAAGAAAGGTACCTATAGAAAACTATAAAGATATTTTTGAAAGAAATAAAAATGTACCTATTTTATTTGCAAAAGAAGTTTTTTATAAAACAATATAAACTAAAAAATATTAATAATATAAGTATTTGTTAACATTTGTTATAAAATATTACTTTGGATAAAGAATAGAGATGATTCATTTATATATAGAAGTTAAGAAATGCCAACAAGTGGTAAAATATAAAAAGTTCCTATATTAATAGGAACTTTTTTGGTATATTTTAAAGTACAAGCTCATATATTTTAAAAAGAAACTTAACTAGGGGGATGAATATATGAGGTACTATAACAAGTCCATTGAAGAAAGTTTAAAGTACTTAAAAACAAACTCAGAAACTGGACTTAATGATGAAGATGTAAAAATAAGACAGAAAAAGTACGGATTAAATGAATTTACTTTAAAAGAAGAAAGAGATTTTTGGGACGAGCTTGGAGAGAGCCTAACAGAACCAATGATATTAATTTTATTAGGAGCTGCTGTTATGAGTTCTTTTATAGGAGAGCTTCATGATGCTATAGGTATAATGGCGGCAATATTTATAGGTATATCGATAGGAATTATAACAGAAGGAAAATCAAAAAAAGCAGCTCACGCGTTATCTAAATTAACACAAAATATAGAAGTAAAAGTTTTAAGAAATGGTAAAATTGTTAAAATATCGAAAAGTGATTTAGTTCCAGGAGACATAGTATATTTTGAGACAGGAGATATGATTCCAGCAGATGGAAGACTTATAAGTTCAAGTAATCTTAAACTAAGAGAAGATATGCTAACTGGGGAATCAGATGATGTTGTAAAAGATGCAAATAAGATAGTTGATATGGAAGTTATCTATAGTAAAGTTGAAATAGTAGAACAAGAGGCAATACCTGCAAAACAAATAAATATGGTTTTTGGTGGTACACTTGTTGCTTATGGAAGAGGAACTATGGTAGTTACATATACTGGTGATAGTACAGAAATGGGTAAAATAGCTCAAAATTTAGGAGATGACAATTCTCAGACACCTCTTCAAATTAAGTTAGGTAAATTAGGTGCTAAGATAGCTGGTGTTTCAGGTGTTGTAGCTGCTCTTTTATGTTTATATATGATACTTGAGATGCAATTTAATGGTCAAATACATATAAATACTTCAGGCTTAATACCATTTTTAGAGTCTCTAGAACCAACTAAGGATATATATATGATATGTATAGCCCTAATAGTTGCAACAGTCCCAGAAGGGCTTCCAACAATGGTAAATATAACACTTGCTATAACAATGCAAAAGATGGCTAAAATAAATGCATTGGTAACTAAAAAAGAAGCTTGTGAAACAATAGGTTCTGTATCTGTAATTTGTTCTGATAAAACAGGAACACTTACTCAAAATAAAATGATGGTTGAAGTAGCATATATTGATGGAGATTATATAGAAGATAAAAGTTATAAAAGCCATAGTTATTTTGAAGAAAATTGTATTGTAAACTCAACAGCAGATTTAGAGATAGAAGATAATGATATTAAGTATATAGGAAGTGCAACTGAATGTGCACTACTACTATATCAAAGAAACAAAGATTACAATAGAATGAGAAAAGAAACAAGTTTATTATCTCAAATACCTTTTAGCTCAGAAAAGAAAAAAATGACATCATTAATTTCAGATAATAATAAAGAAGTTGTGTTATGCAAAGGAGCACCAGAGGTTATACTTAGAAATTGCTATTATGTGCAACAAGGTAGCAAAGTAGTTCCTAAAACTTTAGAGTTAGAAAAGAAAATTTTAGGAGAAATAAAAAAATTACAATTAAAATCAATGAGAGCCTTAGGTTTTGCATATAAGGAAATTAACAACTCATGTAGAGAAGTTGCAATGACATATGAAGCAGAATTAGCATTTACTAATGATTTAAGAGCTTATGAAAATGATTCTAGATTAGTATTTAGTGGATTTGTAGGAATAGTAGATCCGTTAAGAGAAGGTGTAAAAGAATCAATAGATATAGCTAATAGTGCAGGAGTAGACGTTAAAATGCTTACAGGCGATAATATAAACACTGCAAAATCAATAGGGAAAGAGTTAGGATTATTAGATAATGGGAAAATAGCTGTAGAAGCTACATACATAGATACATTAGATGATGAGGATTTAAAGAAAGAAATAAAAAATATTTCAATAGTTGCAAGAAGTAAACCAGATACTAAAATGAGAATAGTACAGGCACTACAAGATAATGGTGAAGTAGTTGCGGTTACGGGTGATGGGATAAATGATGCTCCGGCACTAAATAAAGCTGATGTTGGTATTGCTATGGGGATTTCAGGAACAGAAGTATCTAAAAATGCAGCAGATATAATACTTACAGATGATAGTTTTAGTACAATAGTAGATGGGATCAAATGGGGAAGAGGTATATATGAAAACTTCCAAAGATTTATTCAATTTCAGTTAACAGTTAATATTGTGGCATTTGCAATATCAATATTATCTCAAGTAACAGGTCAAGAAATGCCATTTACAACAATACAACTTTTATGGGTAAATATTATAATGGATGGACCTCCAGCACTGGCACTTGGTCTTGAGCCAGTTAGAGATTATGTATTAAATAGAAAACCTATAAAGCGTAATTCAGGGATTATAGCAAGGTCAATGCTAGTAAATATTATAATAAATGCATCAATAATTATTGCATTGGTATATTTACAATCAAGATTTAATATTTTAAATGCTACAGAAATTGAACAAGGTACAGTTGTTTTTTCAGTGTTTGCCTTTAGTGTTTTATTTAATGCACTAAATTGTAGAGAATTTGGAGTTCGAAGTGCTATACCAAACTTATTTAAAAATAAGTTAGCTCTTGAAGTAATAGCAATAACAGGTATATTACAAGTTTTATTTACACAAATATTTAACAAGT
>CAJFPU010000087.1 GCA_904418825.1 uncultured Romboutsia sp.
AATTAAAGCTTTTTTATTAAAAATAACTGGTGATATGCACCAGTTATTCAACTCTTAATTCATTATTATCTATATCAAAATACTTACAATCTACACTTACAGTATCTTTTATTTTACAATATTATCCATAAATTTATTATAACATATATACTAATTTTAAATTAAAATTTTCCTTATTACTACCATAGGATCTACCCCTAAATTCTTTGTTAGCACAATAAAATAATATATATTTCAAAATAAAAAGCTTATGATATATAATAATAATTATAGATAAAATTAAAATAATGAGGTGAAATAATTGTTTTTTATAATGGGAGTAAGTCAAAATCAAAAGAAGCTAGACTTTAGACAATTAAACGTATGTAAATGTTGTGGTAAATACTCTTAAACGTATGTAAATGTTGTGGTAAATACTCTAATATAGAAGTGTATATGACTTATTGGTATTTTATGTTTTTCTTCATACCAATAATAAAATGGAATAAAAAATATTACATAAAAACAAGTTGCTGTGAAAGGATGGCTAAAATAGATTCTGAGATAGGAAGAAGAATTGAAAAAGGCGAAGAAGTAAATCTTAATATAGATGAAATAGATTTTGGACAAATAGATGATAATTTAAAAATTTGTACAAACTGTGGATATACAACTGAAGAAGATTTCATATATTGTCCAAAGTGTTCAAATAAATTATAAGATATTAAAGAGTAAATTTTAAAAATATTTAAAAAGTTAAATCCAACATATTATATATGTATGCGTAAATGAAAATCTAATATATGTGATATCTATTGGATTTTTTAATTCGGAATATATTAATATTGAGTAATAATTAATTGATACGTATTTAAATACGTGTTATAATTATATCGTAAGGAGGAGCAAAAGATGAAAGCTTATTCTTCGAGAGAGATTATAAAAATACTTGTAGCTGATGGATGGTATGAAGTTAGGTGTGTTGGCGATCATCACCAATACAAGCACCCAACTAAAAAAGGGACGGTAACTATTCCTCATCCAAAAAAAGATTTTCCAATAAGAACGATTAAAAGTATTTTTAAACAAGCAGGGATTAATAATCATTAGTCCCATCTCCTTCTTAAAACTTTTTCTTAGGAGTTGATATTGTTGAAAAAAGATATTTATATATTCCCCGCGATATTAAGCTTTGATGAAGACGGAATATCTGTGGAGTTTCCTGATTTACCAGGATGTTTAACTTGTGGTAATTCAACTGAAGAAGCTATTAATAGAGCAAAAGAGGCTCTAGGACTTCATTTGTATAGTATGGAAGAAGATAATGAGTTTATACCTGATCCTACTGATATAAAAGATTTATATTTAGATAAAGGCCAAATACCAATATTAATTGATGTAATAATGCCTATACATAGAAAGGCTATAGAAAATCAAGCTGTAAAAAAAACTCTTACAATTCCTCAATGGTTAAATAAAGAGGCTATGAAACATGATGTCAACTTTTCTCAAATATTACAAGACGCACTAAAAGATCATCTTGGTTTAAATAAACATTAAGCTCCTAAATAATAGGAGCTATTTTATAACTTTTACCACGTCGGGAAACACGACCCCCGTCTTTAATATTTTTTACTATGTTAGGATAATAAAATTAAAGCATGGATAATTTATTTACATATCCATGCCCTTATAAATTAGACTATAAATTCTTCTCAAAAGCTACTCTTTTGCCCCCATCTTCTAAATAGATAATTCCACAATATTTAAATCCATTTTTCTTAAGTAAACTTTGCATAGGGATATTATCTTCATGAGTATCTACCCTTATACTACGAATTCCTTTTTCTAAGCAAGTCTTTTCTGTATATTTTATTATTTTATGAGAAAGACCTAAGCCTTTATATGTATTGTCTATGGCTATTCTATGAATTACACCGTACTCTCCATTTGTAAGCCATTTTCCATCAATTATATTTTCATAAACTGATTCTTTGTTAAATGAAATTACTGTTGTTGCAATTATTTCATTATCTTTTATCATTACGTAGCTTTCTTTGTTTTCTATATCATTATTTATTATGTTCTCATTAGGGTATCCATTTTGCCATTGATCAATGTTTTGATTTTTGAAATAATTTTGTGCTTGTTCAATGATATTCATTATTTTAGGTATGTCCGATTTTACTGATTTTCTAAATTCCATTTTTATCTCCTTATTACTTTACTAACTTATTAGCCTAATTAGGAGTTAGTTAACTATAATAAAATCTCTCCTAAAAAGTTATTTACTATTCAAATTACATTTTATTATATTTCTTAATTTTTTAACAGTATCTTCTTTGTTACCAAGCTCAATATTGTATACTCTAATCTTTTTTTGGCTGTTCATATTCTAAATACTATGCTCTAAATACTTATCATAATTATGTATATTTTAGATAAGGTTACATAAAAAAAAGCCTTAATCATAAAAGATTAAAGCTTTTACTGGAGGCGACATCCAGATTCGAACTGGAGATCAAGGAGTTGCAGTCCACTGCCTTACCACTTGGCTATGTCGCCGTATCACTTATACTTACATTGTATGTTCATTACCATATTTTTGCAACAACTTTTTTTAAAAATTTATTTAAAATATATATAATCATTTGGCTATGTTTTAATACAATGTTGAAACATAACCTTATATTTAATGTTATAATATAGAAAAGTTATATAGCAGCAAAGGTCAAATGTAAAAGATTATGATATATAATGAAATTAAAATAAGGAGATTATGACTTATTGGTATTTTATGTTTTTCTTTATACCAATAATAAAATGGAATAAAGAGTATTACATAAAAACAAGTTGCTGTGAAAAAGTGGCTAAAATAGATTCTGAGATAGGAAGAAAAATTGAAAAAGGTGAAGAAGTAAATCTTAATATAGATGAAATAGATTTTGGACAAATAGAGGATAATGTAAAGATTTGTACAAACTGTGGATATACAACTGAAGAAGATTTTATATATTGTCTAAAGTGTTCAAATAAATTATAATAAATAGTTTATTAAAACATTAAAGCATTACACATTTGTAATGCTTTAATGTTTTATTTAATAGATAAATCTAGTTAGCACAAGTGAGAATGTCTATAGATTTGTGTAAATAAGATTTTTTATAATTATAGTGATTTTCTTAGCTGTCTGTACGATTGGATATATTTTATCAAGTTCTCTACTTTGCCATTCGGCGGTAGCCTCTACAACCTTATCTGTTATCTTAGATATCATTGCAGGAGACACATCAATACCATATAGTTCTTCCATTTCAGATTGGATATCTCTTACACTCATACCACAGGCATAAAGACATATTATTTTTTTATCTAGTTCATTACATACAGTTTCACACTTTTTAACAACCTTCGGTTCAAATTGTGCTTTTCTATCTCTTGGTATATCTAAGCCAACTTCACCAAAACTACTTTCAATAGTTTTAGAACTATATCCATTCCTATAGTTTGGATTAATTTCATTATTTCTTTCATGTCTTTCTCTTCCAAGATGTTCTTACATTTCTACTTCTAATAATTGCTGTATAACATCTTTAAACAGCTTTTGCATTAATCCATTTTTACCAACTACATCTCCCATTGTTTTACATTTTCTTACTTCAGCTCGGTAGTCTAAATGTGGAATAATTATTTCTCTTTGATCTTTCATTTATTTACCTCAAAAAGTTTAATATGAATATTATTCCAAACTTACCAATTTTACATTCTCTTACATCCAGTTTATAACAGCATCTTTTCTTGGAACTGTTCTTTTGTATTTAACATCAGGATATCCTATTACTAAACATGATAATAATTCATCAGAACTATTTACACCAAGGAAATCTAAGATATGTTTATTGTCTTTAGCAGCAACTATTGAAAAACCACTGAAGAAAGTACCAAGACCTAAGGCGTTAGTTATAAGTTCCATATTTGAAGAAGCTAAACCAGCATTTACATTGTTTGGAGAAGCTACAAATATGGCAACTGGAGCATTGAAGAATATTTTATCGTTTTTAATTGGGTCTTGTTTATACATTTCATATGAATGAACCCACATTTTTGCATATCTTTCTAAATAAGAAGTTTCAGGTGTTAAATTAGCTAAAATTGCCTCACCTTTTACTTTTAAACTTTCATAAACTAAATCTCTAAGTTCAGCAAGTTTTTCACTAACTACTATATAAGAAACATCTTGACTGTTTGTTGAAGTTTGAGTAAATCTTCCTGCTTCAATTATTTTTTCTATTTTTTCTTTTTCAACTTCTTTATCTTTGAATCTTCTTACACTTCTTCTGAATTTTATGAAGTTAAGTAAGTTGTCAGCTTCCACTGAGAAGCTCTCTTTATCATAAGGAATAACTTCTTCCATATTATAATCATCAGTTGATACAGCTTCTACTGGACAAATAGCTATACAGTGACCACATTTGAAACATCTTTCGTTGTTTATTTCAGCCTTGTTATCTACTAAAGAAATAGCAGAAACTGGACAATCTTTTACACATTGTGAACAACCAATACATTTTTCTTTATTTACATTAAACATTACATTTCTCCTTTTTAATATATATATAAGTAATTTGACATTTATATATATAAAATTTATAATTTTTTTTGTTATTAAAAATATTGAATAATATAACAATGAGATTATAACACTACTGAATGAATAATGTCTAATTGAAAATATTCATAAATATATAACTAAAAGTTATTGATTTTTAATGTAAAAGGAGATAAAAATGAACTTACAACAACTGGAGTATTTTAAAATAATAGCAGAAACAAAGAATTTCACAACAGCATCTGATATATTATCAGTTACTCAACCAGCACTAAGCAAAGCCATATCCAAGTTAGAAGAAGAGCTAGATGTTAAACTTTTTCAAAGGGAAGGAAGAAATATCAAGATTACGGAGTTTGGAGATGTTTTTTTGAAATATGCCAAAGGAGCTTTGAGTGAAGTTGAAAAAGGTAAACTTAAATTAAAAGAGATGAAAAATAATAGTGATATGATTATATCAATATCTTCAACTGCTTGTATTGGGGCAACTTTTATACCTTTTTTAATAAGTAGCTTTTTTAATGATAATTCGAAGGTGAAGTTTAATATTGATAATCAAAGCACAGATGAAATTTTAAAAGGAATAAAAAACAACCATGTTGATTTTGGATTTATAAGTGATATAAAGGATTTAGACAAATATAATAATTTGGAATCTATTTTAGTTAAAAAGGAAGAATATGTTTTAATTGTTCCTAAAAACCATCCTTTAGCCAATAAGGAAGAAGTATATCTTAGTGATTTGAAAAATGAGTATTTTATAGCATACAATAATAAATCTTCTGATGTGGAGAAATCTTATTCTGATTTAATAGGATATACACCGAAAATTTATGCAGAACCTAGTGAATCAAGTATACTTTCAGGTCTTGTGGCAGCAGGGGCAGGTATTGCCATAATTTTAAACACACCATTGATTAATACTAATAAGATTTCAGTTATAAAAATAAAGGATAAAATTGATGATAAAAGTATTTATATGGTGTGGAATAAAAATATTATTCACAATAAAAATAAAATGGAATTTAAAAATTATGCTTTAAATACCGTTACCAAAGAACTTAAAGTATAAACTTTTTTCTAATTAGAGGTAATTTTTCTTTAATTTCCTCTATTTAGGCAAACTCTAAGGTTTTTTCGTCTCTTTGGTAACACTAGCAATATTCGTTGAAATTTAAACGTTTTACCCGTTACCAAAGGCGTTACCATAGGTGTTACCGTAAATTTTTCGGTAACACCTTCTTTAAATAACCGTTACCAAAGTCAATTTTTTGGTAACGCCTTCGGTAACGCTAAAATAGGTCTTTGGTAACGCTAATTTTTTCTTAAAAAAGCCCTTTGAGTTCCATAAAACTTTCCAAACCTAAGTTTACCTTGTCCCTCTTTTAAACTTTCCCAGCCATCTATCCTTCTTAAAATTTCATTAATCTCCATTGCATTGCCTCTATGAAAATTCTTTATATCCCCTCCAAATAGCTCAACCCAAACTTCAACACTACAAACTTTTTCTCTTAATATACAATCATTATCTACTCTTAAAAATTCACTTTCACTTATATATCTTCTTCTTTCATATATGTCCATATTGTACCAGTTTTTAGGAAGTTTAATATCTAAGTACTCCTTTATCATACCTTCCTTGCTATTACCTTCTAAGTGTTTTTCTTGTTGAACGGTTGCTTGTTTTTGAATATCTCCTTCTAAGATTAATTTTTCACCTTTTTTGTAAAAATGCATAGCTTCTGCCCAAATCATATCTATTTCATGTTTGTTTAAATCTTCAAATAAATTCTTTTTAGGTTTATTTACTCCAACCATAAGTGGCCAATATCTTCTATTACCTGTTCTATCTTTTAAAAATTCAATTTCATTTGTAGTTCCAAAAAATACACATTGTCTTTTAAAGGTTTCAACCCTTCTTCCATAGGCTTGTCTATAACTATCTTCTGTTTTTGATATAAAGTGCTTTACTGATTCTGCCTCTGCTTTTTTAGTTGCCGATAGTTCTGCCATTTCTAATATCCAAGCGTTTTGTAATTGTTCATAGGCTTCTTTTCCTTGCACTGTATTTATAGAATCCGAATACCAATGTTTACCCAACAAGCTTATTATATGGCTTTTACCTAATCCCTGCTTACCAACTAAAACCATCATATAATCAAATTTAGTACCAGGTTTAAATATTCTAGTAACTGCTGCAACTAACATTTTTCTAGTTATAGCTTTTGTATATTCACTATTTTCTGCTCCTAGATAGTCTATCATTAAATTGTCTAATCTACTTACATTATCCCAGTCAAGAGAGTTTAAATAATCCCTTACTGGATGAAATTCATTTCTTTTTTCTATTATAGATATACCGTCATATATTTTGTGTGGAGACACTATTTTATAAACTACATCTAAATACATTCTAAGATTTGAATCATCACTATCTTGCCACACATCACCGTTTTCTTTATCAACTACCTTTTTCCATGGTAAATCACCTTTTATAATTGTTCTATTTGAAAACAAGTTATAAGCTATTTTGCCTTTTAAATTTTTATCATTTTCAAGTATTGTTACTATATTTTTAATACTAGATTTATAAAGTCCATTTTTATCTACCTCTAGCTTTAATGTCCAACTATCATTTATATTATCCTCTTCATCACATATAGATGAAAAATCATTTATAGCATTTTTTAATTTGCTTTGACCAAGTTCAAGCATTACTTTTTCGTCTTTACTTATAAACTCTATCATCTTTGTATATGATGGTAGCTTGTTTATAGGAATGTCTGTAGATACATTTGTATCTAAATGTGAAAACTTATGAAGTCTTACTAAGTCAAAAGAATTACAAAGTTTATCACAACATACATCAGTACTATGATGTGAATATGCAAAATTACCATTTTCATATATAACCACACCATTTGAGGTGCTTCCATTTATATATGTGTATCTATCTTTAGTATCACCTTTTTTATATACATCATATAAAAACTTATCAATTACATCATATACATTGTAAGCTCTACAAAATGCACCTATTATATTATCTTTTAACATTGGGTTTTCTTTAATGTTATTATGTAAACTATTAAGTTTAGGATTTGATTTACTTAAGTTATCCAACAAACTTTCATCTTTACAATCGCTATATTTACTTAATATATCTAAAGGATCTAAAAAGTCTTTATCTATTAACTTAAATACATACTCCCCATCTTTAGAAGTAGATGGAAAATACATAAGCCTAGATGGGCAGTACGTTGTGTCATCAAAATAATCTATTCCTATATCAAAAGCAATTTTTCTTGCTATTGCTTCATATTGAGTAGCATCTACTTCATTTTTTAATGGAATAATTATTCTAAATCTAGGATTTTTTGTTGTATGTTTATGAGTAGTATATATACACATACCAAAATCAATATTTTTCTCAATATCTTCAATCATACCTTCGTATCCAAAGTCTACATCTAATGTTATTAAACTTCGACTTTCTATACTATCTTTTTTTCTTTTTCCATCTTTTAAAACTCCACCTACAAATCCACCAACATCTTTTATATTGTCTTGTATATCTTTAGGAAAGTTTATATACTCATTGTAAGTTTCCTGAGTATATTTTGTATTTTTAATATATTTATCTATAAACTCTAAATAAGGTAAATTTAAGTTTACATAATTTAATTCTTTTCTACTTCTTCCAATAGCTACATTTATAAATTTATCTCTTTTCATAATATCCCCCATTTATAATTTACTTTTTATAATATTTACTTTCAAATCCATCAGCTTTTAATTTTAATCCCTTTAAGTATTTATTTTCCTTACACATTATTTCACATACTTCTTCAACGCTTGATACTCCATTTTCTACTTCTAAAACAATTTCATCATGTACATGCATTACAATATTAAAT
>CAJFPU010000088.1 GCA_904418825.1 uncultured Romboutsia sp.
TAATGATTTCAGGTATGGATTGCTTAATTGCAGCACCAATAGCTACCATATATGCATTTATAGTAGCATCTATAACAGATAAACTTAAATTTAATGATTTAGTTGATTGTGCTATTGACAATATAAAAAATTTAAATCTAGTTTTCTTTATATTAATGTTTGCATATGCAATGGCAGAGGTATTTATGTCAACTGGAGTTGGGGCGTCTATAGTTAATATAGCACTTAATTTAGGGTTAACTGCTAAAACAATTGCAGTTGTAGGTTTATTAGTTACGTCTATACTATCAATCGCAACAGGAACTTCATGGGGAACTTTTGCAGCATGTGCTCCAATATTTTTATGGTTAAATCATATAGTAGGAGGAAATATAGTACTAACAACTGCTTCAATAGCTGGAGGAGCTTGTTTTGGTGATAATATAGGACTTATATCAGATACTACAGTTGTAAGTTCAGGAATTCAAGATGTAGAAGTGATTGATAGAATAAAACATCAAGGATTTTGGTCAATAAGTTGTTTAATAATTTCAGCTTTTATTGTATTTATGATAAGCAATTTGATGGGATTACCAAATGAAGTTGCAAATGCTAGTCTTGTTATAGATGCAATACCTAAAGAAGTTATGGAAGCTCTATCTATAGAAAGAGCATCTGCTGTAGATTTACTTAATCAAGTAAAAGAAGGTGTTCCATATTACATGGCAATTCCACTATTACTTGTTTTAGTATTTGCTATAAAGGGACTTCCAACATTATTATGTTTAACAGTAGGTATAGTTTCATCTTTTATACTAGGAACGTTTGCTGGAACTGTAGAATCTTTAACTTCTTTCTTAGAATTAATATATACAGGATTTGAAGGTGCAGGTTCTTGGGTTATAGTAATGATGATGTGGGTTGGTGCGTTTAGTGGAATAATGTCAAAGATAAATGCATTTGAACCATTATCTAAAGCTATTATGAAGTGTGCTAAGAATGTAAGACAATTAATGTTTATGAATGGGTTATTATGTATTGCAGGAAATGCTGCTTTATCTGATGAGATGGCTCAAATAGTTACTATGGGTCCTATAACTAGAGAATTAGTTGAAAATAATGTAGAAGGTAGCGAAGAAGATATGTATAAGTTACGTTTAAGAAATGCGACATTATCAGATGCTTTAGGAGTATTTGGATCTCAATTAATACCTTGGCATGTTTACATAGGATTTTATCTAGGAATTTTATCTGCAGTATATCCTCTACATCAATTTATAGCAATGGATATAATTAAATATAATATACTGGCATTTGTTGCTGTAGGATCTATGCTTATATTAACCTTAACTGGTTTAGATAGATTTATCCCAAAGTTTGATTTACCAAGTGAACCTAATGTTGAGCTAAAGAAGATAAAATCGAAAAAAGAATCAAATGAAACTGCATAATTATAAAATTAATAATATTAAAACTTAAGTTATACCCAATAGAATAATATTACTCTATTGGGTATTTTGTTTATTAATAAGTAAATACATCTTTAGTGTTAACTTTAAAATTTTTTTGAATAGTTCTTATAATTAATTACTTAAATTTATGATATAATTTCTTATATGAAAATTAAAAAAGAGGATATTATTATGAGAAAAAAAATTTGTATAGTATTAGCTATAATATGGATGATTGTAATATTTTATATGTCTAATCAACCAGCATCAATCTCATCTATACATTCTGGAAATACAATAAATATTATAAGTAAATTACCGTTAATAGGTAATATAATGGATTATCTTACAAGTATTAATATTGGAGAATTTATAGTAAGAAAAGGTGCACATATGTTTTCATATTGCCTTTTAGCAATACTTTTATTTATGGCATGTTATGAAGAAGATATAAATAAAGCTTCTATAATTTCATTTTTTACTACATTTTTATATGCATGTAGCGATGAATTTCATCAATTATTCATACCTGGAAGAAGTGGAGAATTTAGAGATGTAATCATAGATTCTACGGGTAGTATTATAGGTATACTACTTACTACATTGATGCTTAAATATAAATATAATAATAAAAAAGTTAAAAAATAACAATATACTACATTGTAATATATGTAGTATATTGTTATTTTTTACTTAAATTAAAGAAATAATAAATGCTTAAAATTACAATTTTCATACATCAATAAAAAATAAAATAATTAATTAGTATAAAAGATACATTTTTTTTTTATTATTGCTAAACATATAAATACAGTTGAAATAATTTATTGATTATAAAATTTATTAGTTATATTCAATATTATTTCATAGAAGAATATTTTTAGCAAGGAGGATTTGAAGTTATGGATATAAACGAAAATCATAAACAAAAAAAATTCTTTTATGGTTGGGTAATTGTTGCTGTATGTTTACTTATTCAAGCAATACCATTTGGTGTAGCATCTAATTTACCACCTACATTTATAAACTATGTAGTAAAAGCAGAAGGATTTAGTTATGCATCATTTTCATTAATGTTTACAGTAGGAACAATAATATCAGCTATTTGTTCTCCATTTATAGGTAAACTATTTACAAAGGTTAGTGCAAAAACTCTTTACATTATTGGTTCTATTTTAGTTGGTGTAGGATTTATGGCATTTTCCTTTGCAGGAAACTACTTAATAGCATATTATATATTAGCAGGAGTAGTACAGGTTGGTGTAGCAATAGTATCATCTATAGGTGTGCCAACTCTTATAAATGCTTGGTTTAAAGTTAATAAAGGAACTGCAATGGGTATTGCATTTGCAGGTGGAGGATTAGGTAATATATTTTTACAAATGATAGCTGGTAGATGGTTATCTGATCCAGCTATAGGATATAAAGGTGCGTATATAAGATTTGGTGCAATTGCTTTAGTTGTATCTCTAATATTATCAATATTCTTTGTAAGAATGCCTAAATCAAAAGAAGAATTAGAATCTAATATTCCTAGAAAGAAAAAAAGCAATGAAGATTCTACTCATCATGTAAGTTGGGGATATACAATTTCTGAAGTTACTAAAATTCCACAATTTTGGATGATAGGGATATCATTTATATTTGTTGGATTTTATGTTGCAGGTATAGCATTACAATTTATAGCATATTTACAAAATCTAGAAGAAGCAGGTATTTTATTAATACCATCTGCAACAATTGCTTCTATGTTTGGATTATTTTCAATATTTGGTACAATTTTAGGTGGTATGCTATTTGATAAATTTGGATTATCTAAATCATATTCTTTTTCAGGAGTATTAGTTGTAATATCATGCTTATGCTTAATTTTTTTAAGAGATATTAATTCACTTGGATATCTATTCTCAATATGTTTTGGTATATCTATGTTTTCATATATTATGGGTCCTTCATATATGACTGGTGCATTATTTGGAGATAGAGAATATAGTACAATACTTGGAATAATACAAATATTTTTTGCAGTAGGATTTGCTATAGGTAGCCCTCTGTTTGGTATGATAATAGATAATTTTGGATGGACTATTGGATGGACAAGTACTATAATATATTCAATAATTGCTTATATAGGATTAGTAATATCATGTTCTATGATAATAAAAATAAATAAGGAAAATAATGTAACTGAAACTAAAAGAATATCATAACAATAAAAATTAGGCTAAATTTAAATAGTGATATATTATTTAAATTTAGCCTATATTATTATAAATAGAAAAATATATAATAAAATTTAAATTTATAGATGCTAATTATAATTACTGATATATAAATTTATTTTTATAGCATTAATATATTAATAAATACCTTATAATTTTATGTAAAACAATATATAAATTAATTAATATATAACAAAAATTTAAAATAATAAAGTATGAGAAAGTTTTACTATTTATTGTATGATATGTATAAGATATGATAATATGTAATTATATAATTGATAAGGGGGGAGATAAAGTAATGAAGTTAACAAAAACATTACTAAAAAATATAGATAATAAAGATATAATAGCATATAATGTAAAATTTAATAATGGGTTTGAAGTAGAAATACTTAATTTAGGCGGTATAATAACTAAAATAATAACACCAGATAAAAACGGAATTTTAGAAAATATTATAGTAGGATATAAAGATATAGAAAGTTACATACAAAATCCATCTTATTTTGGAGCAATAATAGGAAGAACTTCAGGAAGAATTTGTGAAGGACAAATATCTATAGATGGCGTAAATTATGATTTAGCTAAAAATTATAATCCTCATCAAGGTCATGGAGGAAACAAGGGATTTAATTCTAAAATTTGGGATGTAAAAATAAGAGAAGAAGAAGATAATATAACTTTAAAATTATATACTAAATCTTTAGATATGGAAGAAAACTATCCAGGAAATTTAGATTTATGTGTAAGCTTTAAAATATATGAAGATTACAAAATAGAACAAACTTATGAAGCAATAAGCGACAAAAAAACATTGGTGAATATGACTAATCATAGTTATTTTAATTTAAGTGGAGATATAAAAAGACCGATAACAGATGAATATTTAAAAATAGATTGTGATTATATATTAGAACTTGATCAAACTTGTATACCAACAGGCAAAAAAATAAATGTAGAAAATACTCCATTTGATTTTAAGAAAAAAATGATGATAGGTAATAGAATTGATGATGATCATAAACAAATTAAAATTGGACATGGTTATGATCATGTATTTATATTAAATAATAGTCAAAATCAAATAAAATTAAATGATATAATATCAGGTAGAAACATGACGATTGATACAAATCAAGACTGTGTAGTTATATACAGTATGAATTTCCCTGATGATATAGAACTTTACAATGGTAAAAAAACTCAAAGAAGATATGGTATATGTTTTGAAACACAAGCACCACCAATAGGAAAAGATATGTGTTTTATAGAAGATTCTATATTAAATAAAGGTGAAAAATATATTCAAAAAACTACTTATAGATTTTATTTAGATTAAAAATATATTCAAAAAAAGTTATAACCATATATTATTATGTTTATAACTTTTTTTATTTATCTGAAAAGATACAATATAAAAATAAATACCCTAACAGGTATTAAAATTTGAATTATATATATTTCAAATGTATATATAATTCAAATTTTAATAATAATCTAAATAATAAAATTAATTGTATAAGGAGAAAAATATTGAAAAATTATAATAATGAAGATCTAACAAAAAATATAATAAATATGTTAAAAGAAAAAACTATAAAAAATTATAAAAAAATCATACAAAAAGAGAAGCCCATTCTAAATGTTTAGGTTTATTAAAAGCAGAGTTTATAGTAAATGAAAATTTACCAAAAGAATACCAAATAGGAGTATTTAAAGATTATAAAAAATATAATGCATTTATACGAATATCTAATTCAAGTAATAAAGTTAAAGGAGATAATTTAAAAGATATTAGAGGTTTTGCTATAAAGTTACTAGAAGTAGATAGAGAAAAATGTAATTCTAATGAAAATAACACACAAGATTTTTTACTTATAAATACTCAAATAATGCCAATTGGAACATTAAAGTTATTTCATGATGCAATTTATTATACTACAAAATCAAATCCATTAATATTTGGAGCAAAATTATTAATTCAAAGAAAAATAGGACCAATAATAAAATTTATAAAAAATATGAAGCATGAAACCAGTCCACTTGATGTAAGTTACTTTAGTATTACACCATATATGTTTGGAGATAAAATAGTAAAATATATATTAGTACATACATCATCATATAAAAGTGAACTTCCTAAAAAATTAACTCCTACTTATTTAAGTGAGAATATGCAAAAACATTTAAAAGAACATGAAGCTACATTTGACTTTTTAATACAAATTCAAACAAATGAAAATGAAATGCCTATAAATGATGCATCTATAGTATGGGATATGAGAAAATCAAAAATAGTAAAACTAGCAACTATAAAAATTCCTATGCAAAGATTTGCAACAAAAGAAAGATATAAGTTAGCCGAAAATTTATCTTTTTCTCCTGGACATAGTTTAATTGAACACAAACCCATTGGAGATATAAACAAAGCAAGAGTTAAGATTTATGAAGAGATGTCTAAGTTTAGGCATAGCAGAAATTTAAAAGATTTATATAAACCTACTAATAAAGACTTCTACAATACTATATAACATATATTATAAAAGACTAGATAACTCTAGTCTTTTATTCACATTAAATTTTTAGTAATTTTAATATAATATTAAGCATTATTAATTTTAATCTCAAAGGCATTAATTATTTTATAATAATATTATTTATATATTTTCATTGTATACAATATGACTTATGTAAATATAAAAACTTTTAAAGTATATATTCCCAATCAACCTTAGTTATAAGTAAATAAATAATAAGTGATAAAAATAATATATCTAGAGAGATAAATAATTGATTTTGTTCACAATTCATTAAAAATCACCTCAATAGTTATTTTTTATTTTATTAATATAATATATTCAAAAAATTTACAAAGTAAAATATAAAATATTACATATCCTAAAATTAAAAATAGACATTAAAGGAGTTGACATAATGAAATTATTAAAATCATTAATTTTAACTTTAATTATAACAATTGCATTTACAACCTCATTAATTTTTGGTCAGGATACAGTTAAGCAAGATAACATAAAGTTAGTTCCAAGTGGAGAAGTTGTTGGATTAAATCTAGAATTAACGTATCCTTATGTATACCAAATATTAAGCGAAAGTGCAAAAGATTTAGAATATGGTGATATAATATTATCAGTAAAATATAAGCTTAAAAGAACAAAAGATATTGATAAAATAAATGAAATTATGAAATTAAAAAATCAAGATATATTAATAGAACTATCAAGACAAGGAAAAAACTATATAAAAAAGATGACTACAGATGAACTTAGAATGTATGTATTTAAAGAATATGTATCTGGAATAGGGACTATAACTGCAACAAATGAAAAAGGAGAATTTGTTGGAATATCTCATAGCATAAAAATAGCAAATAGAGCATTAGAGTTTAACAAATGTGATGTTTTTGAAACATCATATGTTCAAGAAATAAAATCTTATAAAGATAAAGTAGGAAGTTTAATAGCAAATATAACAGATAAAAAAATAGGAAGTGTAGATTCAATGGGAGAATATGGTGTTAAAGGAAAATATGATAAGTTCAAATACTCTAAGAAAAAAGCCTTAGAAATAGCAAAACCTAAAAAGGGAAAAGCATATATATATTGTAAAACACCGATTACAAATGAATTAAAGTTACATGAAATAGAGATAATAAAAGTTGGTAAAGAGTCTTCTCAAATAAATATAATTGATGAAGATTTAATAAAATATAGAGGTGGAGCAGTTGTAGGTATGAGTGGGTCGCCAATAATACAAAATAATAAAATAGTAGGTGGATTAAGAAGTATAGTTATAAAAAATCCTACAAAAGGTTATATTGCTAATATTCATAGTATGTTGTATGATAATAATAAAAAGGAGAGTTAACACTCTCTTTTTATTTGTATTCATTATAAAGACTATTTCAATAGAAGTAAAAGTAGTTCCTAAATTAAATAATGATAAAGGTTTAGAACTTAAAATAAAAGAAGTTAAATTTTTAGATTTTAAAATAGCAAATTGGATAGTTAATTTAGGTATAAGTAGTTTTATAAAAGATTGGTTTTTTAATATGACTATAGATTTATGTAAAAAAATTAATAAAATAAATTAAATATAATAACAAAAAGGTATGAAGAAAAAATTTTCATACCTTTTTGTTATTATATTTTTTATATTATTTTGATTTTTTAACTAATAACTTATTTAAATATAAGAAATACTATATAAATAAGTTATTAAACATAGGAGGATAAAATGTATTATAAACAAAAATATATAGAGTCTATAGAATCTTTAAAATCAAATATAAACGGATTAACTAATGAAGAGGCTAAA
>CAJFPU010000089.1 GCA_904418825.1 uncultured Romboutsia sp.
ATTGATAAAGTAAAATCTAATAATAAAATAGAAGATAAAAAACAATTAAAAAATGAACAAGCATCATAAATAAAAAAACCTATTAAATTTAATAGGTTTTTTTATTTATATAGATAATATTTAATAAATAATTGTATAGAAGCTATGCATTTATTTATTGGAGAATAGAAAAATGTTTATCAAAATATCGTTGAATTTAATCAAAGTAAATAATTATATATTTTAATAGAAATAATACTAATATTGTAAAGAGTAACTAAAAGGAGTATATATCATGAAAAAAGTTATTGTAATTGGAGCAGGTATCGGAGGACTTTGCACAGCAATAAGGCTACTTAATAAAGGTTATGATGTTACGATATTAGAAAAAGAACAGCGTATAGGAGGGAAAGTTAATATTAAAATTAAATATGAAGCTAGATTTGATTTAACAGCTTCGATATTAATGACTCCTGAAATATATACAGATATATTTTCTGAGGTAGGAAAGAATTATAAAGATTACTTTCAAATGATAAAAATAGACCCTATATATCAAGTTAATTATTATGATAAAACTAAATATAACTATTATAGTGATATAGGTAAAATGCTTGATGCACTTGAAAATATAGAAGAAGGTTTATCAATTCAATATCTTGAATTTTTAACTAAATCATTTGAGAAATATTTAAATAGTAAAAATTATTTTTTAGATAATCCTATGATAAATAAAGAAGAAATACTTAATATAGAAGCCATTAAAAAATTTTTAGAATTAAAACCATTTACAACAACAAATAATTATTTAAAAGGCATTATAAAAAATCAATATCTATTAAATTACCTAATATTTCAATCTATGTATATAGGTATTAATCCTTATAAGAATTCAAGTTTATATACTTTAATACCAGCAATATCTCATATCTATGGATTATGGTATATAAAAGGTGGATTTTATAGTTATATTGAAGCATTAAGCAAATTAATTTTAGAATTAGGTGGAAAAATATATGTTAATACAGAAGTAGAAGAAATCTTAATAAAGAAAAATATAGCTATAGGAGTAAGGACTAACAAAGGAAATTATAAATCAGATATAATAGTATGTAATGCAGATTATCCATATGCTATAAAAAAATTAATAAAAAAGAAAAATTATAAAAAAATAGAAAAGCAAGATTATTCTTGTTCGGTATTTATAATATATTTAGGACTTAATAAAGAGTATAAAGACTTACAAGTTCATAATATTTATATAGGAAAAAATTTTAAAGGTAATATACAAGATGTATTTAAAGGAAAATTACCTAAACATCCTTCTTTATACTTATATTATCCTAGTAAAATAGATAAAACTATTTCTGGTCAATTTAAAAGTATTTTAAATATTATGATTAGAGTACCAAATCTAAAAGATGGAAATATAAAATGGAATAAAGAAACAATACAGAAATTTAGAAATATAATTATAAAAGAATTAAAAAGTATAAATGGTCTAGAAAATATAGAAAATGATATATTATATGAATCTTACTTAACACCTGTTCAATTAAAGTATAAGTTTAATTCATACAATGGAGCAGCATTTGGATTGAGTCATAAATTAAATCAAGCAGCTTACTTTAGACCGCATATAAAAGACGATACTATAAAAGGATTATATTATATTGGTTCATCTACACATCCTGGAAATGGAGTTTCAGTAATAATAGAAGGAACTAAGATAGTAGTAGATGAAATATGCAAAGAATAAGGTTAAGTTTTATTTAATAAAGTATTATTATATAAAAAAATTATCATTCTAATATAGCAAAATATAGATATTTGCTTATGTTTCAAGTATATATATTATTAAAAATAAGGATAAAATTAAATAATTTTATCCTTATCCCATATAAACAACTTTTCACTATTGTTTAATGCACCGAATATATTTCTTTTAACACCAGGCATAGTATAATATATTTCTTTTAACACCAGGCATAGTATTATTTAATTGAGCTAAAAGCTCTTTAACATCTTGTCTTTTTGTACTGCCATTAGCAGGACATGGGTTTTCTATGACTGGATATTTAAATTCTTTAGTTGCTTTTTTAGTCATATATTCTTCGATATAAACCATAGGTCTTATTACTGTTATTCTCTGTTTATCTAAATATGTTTTTGGTGAAAAACAGTTTACTCTTCCCTCGTAGAATAAAGACATTACAAAAGTTTCTATTGCGTCATCTTTGTGATGCCCAAGAGCGACTTTTGTACAACCTAATTTTTTAGCTGTATCATTTAATGCACCTCTTCTTAAATTAGCACATAATGAACATGGATTTTTTTCTTTTCTTATATCAAAAACTATTTCCTTTATATTTGTTTGAACTTCATGAAATTCTATATCTAAGTCTTTACAAAGTTTATACAGAGGAGAATTATCTACTCCACCAGGATTTAATGTTATTGCTATAAGTTCAAATTTTTGTGGAGAAAATCTTTGATAATTTTTTAATATATGAAGTAATGTTAAACTATCTTTTCCGCCAGATAGACCTACAGCTATTTTATCATTTTCTTGTATCATATCAAAATCTTGTATAGCTTTACGAGCTTTACTAAGAAGTTTTTGCATAGTCATATTATATCCTCCATCTTAAAATGTAAGTAAAAATAACTCAAAACATTATAACAAACTTATTTAAAGGAAACAATGAAAATATATAGAATCAAATATAAATATATAGAAAGAATTATATAAATATATTTTTCGTTAAACGTGAAACATAGAATAACATACATATTGATATAAATAGAAAAATATTTAACTATAATACAGATAAATTCATATTCAAATCTTATAAAAATCCTTGTAAATAATTTTATGTAATCATAGTATAGGAGAACGCTATGATATACTATCAAGTAATATAGAAGATAAATTAGTAAAAAATCAGGTATATAACTGACATATATAGTTTAAGTTGTAGAGATTTGCCCCTGAATATAAATAAAGATATTATAAATTTATTGAATGTATATAAAAAATAAATTAATAAATTTTATAATAGCTCTATCTGAAAATAAAGAAATATATAATATTCAGTATGTTTAAAATATAATACCTATAAATATAAAAAAGAGGATGATAATTATGGATGTAAGAGAATATATACAAGATAATATATTAATATTTGATGGTGCTATGGGAACTATGCTTCAACAAAAAGGATTAAAAAGAGGAGAGAATACGGATTTATTTGGATTTAAAAATCCAGATAAATTAATGGAAATACATAGATTATACTTAGATGCAGGAGCTAATGTTATAACTACAAATACATTTGGAGCTAATGAACTTAATTTAGACAAATTTGGATATACAGTTGAAGAGGTTGTTGATAACGCTGTAAATATAGCTAAAAAAGCTATAGAAAAATCAGATAAGTCTAAGCCGAGATTTATAGCATTAGATATGGGTCCTATAGGAGAAATGCTAGAGCCTATTGGTACTTTGAGCTTTGATAAAGCGTATGAAATATTTAAAAGGCAAGCTATACAAGGAGAAAAATCAGGTGTTGATTTAATAATTATAGAAACGACGATTGACTTATGTGAAGCTAAAGCTGCAGTTTTAGCTGCAAAGGAAAATACAAACTTACCTATATTTTGTACTATGACATTTGATGAAAATGGAAAAAGTTTTACTGGATGTACGCCAGAAAGTATGGTTACTACTATAGAAGGATTAGGTGTAGATGCTATTGGAGTAAATTGTTCATTAGGACCTAAAAAGTTAATACCTATAGTAGAAAAGATAGGAAAGATAGCTACGGTTCCGATAATAGCACAAGCTAATGCAGGACTTCCTGAGATAGTCAATGATAAAGCAGTATACAATATAGACTCAGAAGAATTTTTTATTGGAGTTAAAAAATTTGTTCAATTAGGTGCATCTATAATAGGTGGATGTTGTGGAACAAATCCAGAATTTATAAAGAAAATTTCAGATAATATATTAATATTAAAAAAACTAAAAGACAAAACTAAGCTTTAAATAAAGAAAATATAGTGTTTTTAATATTTTTTTAATGTAAAAATATGTATAAATAATATTAATATACAAAATATATAGAAAAAACTAATAAGAATGTGATAAAATAGGAAGGTGATTCTTAGGGAGGGTAGACAACGATGATTGAAAATGGACAGCCTTATGCATTAGTTTTTGGAGTATCGGTTTTTGATATTTGTGGTTTTACAGATAGAAATTATAGATGCAATGATTCTAATCCTGGTAAAGTAAAGACTTCTTTTGGAGGCGTTTGTAGAAATATCGCTGAATGTATGGCAAGAGTAGGTGTTAATACTAAATTTATATCTATTCTAGGTGATGATGAAACTGGAAATAGAATGATGGAACATTCTAAAATAATGAATTATGATATGAGTGAGTCTTTAATAGTTAAAGGTGGATATACACCTACTTATATGGCTATTTTAGATGAGCAAGGTGAAATGGTATCTGCTGTAGTTGATATGAAAATAATAGATAAATTTACTACAGATTTTATAGATTCAAAATCTGAGATAATAAAAAATTCAGAATATATGATACTAGACTCAGATAGACCTGATATAGTTGAATATTTAATCAAAACATTTAATGGAAATACTAAGTTTATATTAGATCCAGTATCTGCAGCTAAAGCAAAAAATATAAAGCATCTAATTAAATATTTCCATACTATAAAGCCAAATAGATATGAAGCTGAAATAATGTGTGGATTTGAAATTAAAAATGATGAAGATTTAAGAAAAGCAGGTAAATACTTCATAGACTTAGGTATAAAAAATGTGTTTATAACATTAGATGAAGATGGTATATACTATAATAATGGTATAGAAGAAGGAAAGATAAAAGCTAATGATGTATCAGTAGTTAATGTTACAGGTGCAGGAGATTCTTTTGTTGCAGGTATAGCTAATGGATACATGAATAATATAAATATAATAGATACAGTTAAATATGCAATATCTATGTCAACAATAACTATATCTACAGAAGAAACTATACATCCAGATATGTCTCATGAATTAGTTAAAGAATATATGGATAAAATAGAGTGGACAGAAGTAAAATATATTAAATAAAAATTTACTATGTCGAAGAAATTATGTATAATATAATAAAGCTTATATATTAATCTGAAATAGGTTAATTCATATAAATTAAAATTTGTCGTCAACATTAAAAAGACTGAAAGTATATACTTTCAGTCTTTTTCTTTTTAAAATGCCCAGTTTCCATCTTTAAATATTTGGATTTCTTCACCTTCATGAGTTATACCTAATATATTCATATCACTAGAACCTATCATAAAATCAACATGAGTCAAACTATTATTTACTCCGTACTTATCTAATTCTTCATCTTTTATATTATCACCATTTTTTATACAAGTTTTATAAGCTGAGCCTATAGCGAAGTGGCAAGATGCATTTTCATCAAATAGAGTATTAAAGAATACTATATTTGTATCTGATATAGGAGATTTAAATGGAACTAAAGCAACTTCACCTAAATAGTGAGATCCTTCATCTGTATCTATAAGTTTTCCAAGTGTTTCAGCACCTTCTTCAGCAGTAAAATCAACTATTTTACCATCTTTAAAAGTTAAAGCAAAGTTATTTATAACATTTCCACCGTATACTAAAGGCTTAGTACTATAAACTGTACCGTTAACTTTAAACTTATGAGGCATAGAGAACACTTCTTCAGTTGGTATGTTTGCATTAAAATCAATACCATTAGGATCTTTAGAAGCACCACTTAACCATATATGACCTTCAGGTAATTCCATAGTTAAGTCAGTTTTAGCAGATTTGAACTTTAAAGTTTTAAAGTTTTTATCATTTAAGAAATCCATTCTTAATTTTAAATCAGCATTATGTTTTTTCCATGCGTCTACAGGATCTTCACTATCTACTCTAGTACATTTAAATATAGCATTCCAAAGCTTATCAATAGCTTCATCAGTAGATACATTAGGGAATACTTTAGTTGCCCAAGATTCAGTTGGAATTGAAACTATACTCCATTTACATTTATCTGATAAAGTATATGAACGCCATTCTTTTAAGGCTAATCCAGAAGCTTTTTGGAAGTTTGCTACTCTTTGAGGATCAACATCTTTAAGTAAATCTGGGTTTTGAGCATAAACTGTTAAAAATGCTCCTCCATCTTTTGCTATATCTACATATTGGTCAGATATCCATCTAGGGAATTCATTAAATGTTTCATCTGGAGCATGTAAATATCTTAATAAAGTACATTCTTCATCAGACCATTCTATATGTACATTTTTAGCTCCTGATTCATAAGCGTGCTTAACAACTTTTCTAACAAAAGGAGCACACTCTATTGGAGATCTAACAAGCAAAGTTTGTCCTTCTTGTATATTTACACCAACTTTTACTGCTAATTTTGCATATTTATCTAGATTTTTTTCAAATGACATAACTTAACCTCCTTGTACATTGAATTATAAAAATCTAATTATATTTTAATACATAATAGTTATAAAAATACTTAATAAATAAAAATAAATGGTTATTTTTGTAATAAAATTTTACATATTCATAACTTTATAAAATAAGTACAATACTAATTAGATATAGAATTAGTAAATTAACATAATGAAATATAAATTAAATATATTTATAAACAATAAAATATTGTAAAATAGCATATTTTATCATAAAAGATATAGAAAAAATAAATAAAAAATTATAATATAAAATAGACATTTAAAGAGATTTGATTAGGAGGAAGTAAATGGAGTTATATGATGCCATTTTTTATAGAAAATCAACTAGAAAATATTCTGCTAATAGATTAAAAGATAACTTAATAGATGAAGTTAAAAATATATGTTCACAAACTACATATTTAAATAAAGATTTAAACATAAAAGCACATGTTATAGAAAGAGGTCATTTAGTTCATTTATTAATGGAAGAAAAATATAAAGTAAAAGCCCCTCATTATATAATAGTCACATCTAATAAAGGAGATGATTATTTACAGAATATAGGATATGCTATTGAAGAAGTAGTTTTAAAATTAACTACTTTAGGAATAGCTACATGTTGGTTAGAATGCAATATAAAAAGAGAAGACATTCTAGAATTTGTAGAATTATCAAACTCAGATGAAGAGAGAAATGATACTATAGAAAAATCAGAAGAAAAAGATGAAGATTTAGAAGAACAAAATTTAGAACATCCATATGCTATAATTGCATTTGGTTATCCAGAAGAAAATGAAAAACTATTTAAGATTAATAAGAATGTAGATCGAAAGAGTATAAATCAAATTTGTAGAAAATTAGATAAAAATTTGGAAAAGATTATAGAAGCACTTAGATGGGCACCATCTATGAAAAATTCACAACCTTGGATATTATATAATAATTCAAATATGATTCATTTATATGAAGAGAAACAAAAGAAAAATCTTAAAGATACAAACAAAATAAGTATGGGCATAGCTCTTAGACATTTAGACATAGCATGTAATAAATTTGGATTAGAAGTTGAGTACTCTAAAATGGATGTTAAAAAAAGAATAGCAAAAGAGTATTATATAACTGCTATTTTAAAGTAATAAATATGTTTAACCTTAAAATATATATTGACATTAAAAGCTAAAAATGTAATAATTATACACAAAGATGCACTTTAAATTATCCCAGAGAGGATATTAAGTATATTTTCAAATTATAAAATTATAATCAATAAAATCCTTGAAAGTAGTCCAGAGAGGCTAAAAAGGTTAAATATTTTATATTATTTAAACTTGTATTTACAACCTCTGACTAGATTAGTTAGAGGTTTTTTAATATATAAATAAAAATATAATAAAGTCTTTTAAACTAGTCCAGAGAGGCTGGGAAAGATATCTGTGATAGATAAAATCCTTATACCTCGTTTTGGTATAAGGATTTTTTTAGCAACGGACGAAGTCGTTGGCGATATGAGCATAGCGAATTTTTATAGGCTTTATTAAAGGGGGAGAGTTCATAATGATAAATGGAAAAGAAAAATTAATAGTAGCAATAGATACAAATGAGTTTGATAAAGCTAAAGAATTAATAGATAAGTTAGAAGATAGCGTAGACATATTTAAAGTAGGATTAGAGCAATATGTAGCTACAAGGGGAAAAACAATTGATTATCTAAAAGAAAAAGGTAAAAAAATATTTTTAGACCTTAAGTTTCATGATATACCTAATACAATGCAAAGTGCTGTAAGAGCAGCTGTTAGAGATAATGTATGGTTAATGACAATACATGTGTCAGATATGGAAGGGATGAGACAGTGTGCACTAGCTGCTAAAGAAGAAGCAGAAAAGCTAGGTATAGAAAAACCAATTATAGTAGGAGTTACTGTTTTAACATCATTAAGTAATCAAGATTTACAAGATATAGGATGTAATATGACAACTGAAGAATTAGCTATAAAGAGAGCTAAGTTAGCTAAAGAAGCAGGAATAGATGGAATAGTTTGTTCAGCACAAGAAGTAGATAAAATAGTTGAAGCTTGTGGGAAGGACTTTGTTACAGTATGCCCAGGAATAAGACCAGCCAATGCTTCTGTAGGAGATCAAAAAAGGGTAGTTACTCCTAAAGATGCAATAAATAAAGGGGCTCACTATTTAGTAGTAGGAAGACCTATAACTAAAGCAGATAACCCAAATGAAGCTGCAATAAATATAGTAAAAGAAATAGAAAATGCATAGGAGGTAGGTCAAATGAAGGGGAAATTAATATTAGAAGACGGAACAATTTTTGAAGGAAAAGCATTTGGATACTTAGAAGATGGTATAGGTGAAGTAGTATTCAATACTTCTATGACAGGATATCAAGAAGTGTTAACAGACCCATCATACTATGGTCAAATAGTAACAATGACTTATCCACTTGTAGGGAATTATGGAATAAATTTAGAAGACATGGAATCTAGAGGAGTACATGTAAAAGGATTTATAGTTAGAGAAAAAAGTAATGATCCAAATAACTTCAGATGTGAGATGGATTTAGATACATATTTAAAGCAAAATAAAGTTATAGGACTTGAAGGTATAGATACAAGAGCATTAACTAAGATACTAAGAAATAATGGAACAATGAAAGGTATAATAACTTTAGAAAATGCATCTTTAGAAGATGTAAAATCAAAGTTAGAAGCCTTTACAAATACAGAAGCAGTAAAAACTGTAACAAGAAAAGAAATAGAACATATAAAAGGTGAAGGTGCTAAGGTTGCTGTTATGGACTTTGGGGTTAAGCAAAATATATTAAGATCTTTTGCTAACAGAAATTGTGATATAACAGTGTTCCCGGCAACTACTAAACCAGAAGAAGTTTTAGGAATAAATCCTGATTTAATATTCTTATCAAATGGACCTGGAGATCCAGAAGATTTAGAAGATGTTATAGAAAATATAAAAGAATTAATTGGAAAGAAACCTATAGTAGGTATATGCTTAGGGCATCAATTATTAGCTTTAACATTAGGTGGTAAAACATCTAAATTAAAGTTTGGACATAGAGGTGGAAATCATCCAGTTAAGGATTTAGAAGAAAATAAAATATTTATAACATCTCAAAACCATGGTTACTACGTATCTGAAATGCCAGAAAATATGGAAGTAACACATATAAATTTAAATGATAATACTGTAGAAGGAATGAGACATAAAGAATTACCTATATACAGTGTTCAATATCATCCAGAAGCTTGTCCAGGACCAAAAGACAACGATTATATATTCGACAAGTTCTTAGAGTTAGTATAGAAAATTATAAAAAATCGTTAA
>CAJFPU010000090.1 GCA_904418825.1 uncultured Romboutsia sp.
AAGCTAAATTAAAAAATATGACACCTGTAGAATACAGGTGCCATACGATTGTTTAGAGGGTCTTTTATTAAACTGTCTACTTTTTAGGTATCAGTTCAAAATTACTAAGGGCTTTTTAATATTAAACTAATAAAAAGTCTATATGTAAAAATCCTTCTTTAAGTCCGTTAATTTGGATTTCTGTTATTTTACAGTTCTTAATTTCTCCGTTTAAATTAACTTCAACTATTTTATTTCCAATCTTATTATCATCTAAATATCTTTGGAATTCAGTTTTATGAATTTCTATAGGTATACTATTATCTAGTTTATTTCCGTAAATTACAGCTGGTATATAACCTCTATTTCTTATAGCTTTAGTTTTTTCATTTAAATTTCTATTTAGTGCGTTTAGCATATTTTTTATCCCCCTTATAGTATATAAAAATTTAAGGCTTGTGTACCTATAATAAATAATATTTAGATAATCATTTAATTATTCATAAAAAATAAAAATAATTTATATGATAATTTTGATTTAGTATGGATAGATTAAAAACAAGTAATCTAATCATAGATATATTTAGATAAGGATGTGAAAATATGTTTAAACCTAAACGAGTTTTATTTGAAAAAGGAACATTAGATACAGAAGTTGGGAAAAATATATATAATATGATAAAAAATGATAATAATATAGAGATAATAAAGTTAACATCAAATAAAATTAAAGGAAATATACCTGGTGAAAATTTATTTGAACAGTATCGAGAAGGTAAAGAAACAATGGTAGTAAGCAATAAAAAAAGCTTAAAGTTTCAAACATGCAAACCTTCAGCGAATTATCAATTACCATTAGTTTCTGGTTGTATGGGTAGATGTGAATATTGTTATTTGAATACACAACTAGGAGATAAACCTTTTGTAAGAGTTTTTGTTAATACGGATGAGATTTTAGAACAAGCAAAAAAATATATAGATGAAAGATCTCCACAGATTACAATATTTGAGGGTGCAGCTACATCAGATCCTATACCTCTAGAACCATATACACATTCGTTAAAAAAAACTATAGAGTTTATTGGAAAAGAAGAAAAAGGAAGATTTAGATTTGTAACTAAATTTAATGACATAGATACATTACTTGATGCAAAGCATAATAATCATACAGAAATAAGATTTAGTATAAACACGCAAAGAGTAATTGATGATTATGAACATCATACAGCTTCAGCTAATAAAAGGATAGAGGCAGCTGCTAAAGTAGCTAATGCAGGATATAAAGTAGGATTTATAATAGCTCCAGTATTTTTATATGAAAATTGGAAAGAAGAATATAAAATATTAATACAAAGTATAAAAGATAAGCTTCCTAAGGATTTTAATGAAAATATTATATTTGAAGTTATCTCTCATAGATATACAAGCAGAGCCAAAAATAGAATATTAGAAATATTTCCAGAAACAACTTTGCCTATGAATGATGAAGAGAGAAAGTTTAAATATGGACAATTTGGATATGGAAAATATTTGTATACTAAAGAGCAGTTAATAGAGATGAAGGATTTCTTTATGGAAAACTTGAAAGAAGTATTTCCAAATAGTATAGTAAAATATATAATTTAATATTTATAAATTAAAAGAAAAAATAAAAACTATAGTAATAATACTTTAATATTTATATATACTTTATTGATATGATTAAATCAATATTGGAGGAATATAAATGATAATGTATTTAAGAAATAATGGATATAAAAGGGGTAATCAAAGTAATATTCCTAATGTTTTTGCATTTACTATGATAAGAAAGTTTTTAAATGATAAAAGCTATGAAAAAATGAGAAAAGAGTATTTTATCAAAAGCTTAACTCCTAATCAAGTAAGCAGAAGTATGAGTGATATTAAATGGTTATTTAGAGAATATAGAGGGTTGGATATTATAACAATTGAAAACAAAACAGGTGATATCACTAAATTTATATTATAAATGAGATCCTTTTGAAAAGGGTCTCATTTATTTATAATAAAGTTTTATTTATATTAAATAGCTAGATTGATTTAAACAATTAAAAAGTATATTAACTTGAAATATATTTTATATAATATCAATATAGAAATATAATATTATCTTATAAAAAATAAAATTATAATTTATAGGAGAATTTGTAATGATAGGATTAATATCAGATACACATGGTTTACTAAGAGAAGAAGTAGTATATAATTTAAATGATTGCAATTTAATAATACATGCTGGTGATATAGGAAACTTTAAAGTTATAGAAAATTTAAATAAAATATCTAAAGTAGAATTTATAAGAGGAAATTGTGATAAAGATAAAAATATAGCAAAAGAAGATAAAATCACAGAAATATATAATACAAGAATATACTTAGTTCATGATATATCAAAAATAAATATAGATTTTAAAAAAGAAAATATAGATATTGTTGTATATGGTCATTCTCATAAAAGCAACATTTATGAAGATAACGGTATATTATATGTAAATCCTGGGTCAGTTGGACCACGAAGATTTAAGTTACCTATATCTATGGCAAAGCTTAGAATATTAGAGAATGAATATTACTATGACTCATTAAAATTAATTTATAAAAATATTTATAGATATAAATGCTATGAAATAGAATTTTTAACTATAGAAGTATAAAGATTTATATACTAGAAAGGAATATTTATGTTTGGATATGTAAAAATAAACAAAATGGATTTAACTTTCAGAGAATATGAACATTATAGAGGTTATTATTGTGGTTTATGCAAGTGTTTAAAAGATAACCATGGTGAAATATCTAGATTATCTTTAAACTATGATATAACATTTTTAATATTGATATTAACATCTGTATATAAACCTAAGTCTACTATAATAGAGGAAGGATGTATAACAAATCCGTTTAAAAAGAAAAAAAAGATAATAAATGATATAACAGAATATGCAGCAAGTATGAATGTGCTTTTAACATACTATAAATTAGAAGATAATTTAAAGGATGATAATGGATTAAAAGATAAAGTTGCATATACTATATATAAAGGAAGATTAAAATCTGCCTATGAAAAATATCCTAAAAAAGCTGAATTTATAAAAGGTCAATTAGAAATACTATATAATCTAGAGCAAGAAAAAAATACTAATATTGATTTAGTATCAAATACATTTGGAAATTTAATGGCAGAAATATTTGCATATAAAGAAGATGAATTTGAGAAGGAACTAAGACAGATTGGGTTTAATATAGGAAAATATATATACGTATTAGATGCATATGAAGATTTAGAAAAAGATTATAAAAAAGGTAGATATAATCCTTTTATAGAGTACATAGACAAAAGAGAAGAGTTAAAATTACGAGTAGATAAACTAATAAGTATGTCATTAGGAATGGTAGGCAGAAAAATAGATAACTTAAATTTAAAAACTAATACAGCTATAATTGAGAATATAGTATACTCAGGAGTATATCTAAGATACCAAAATATATTAGAGGAGGGTATTAAATAAATGTATAATAATGTATATGATAATAAATTTATAAATATAAAAAGTTTTATTGATAATAATGAGTTTGAGAAAGCTTATAATGCTTTAAAAATTATAAGTGAAAGATGTTCTAATTGGTATTATTTAAACTCATTATCTGCTATGAATTTAGGATATTACGAAGAAGGTGAAGAAAGTATAAAAAAAGCTTCAGAAATAGATCCAGACAATAAAGATTATAAAGCTCTTTTAGAAAGTTATAATTTTTATAGAGATGATTACAGGGATAGATCATATAATTATAATAGAAGAAGACGTGCTGACTTAGATGGATGTTGTTGCTGTTGCTGTGATGATTGCTGTTGTTGTTTAGGTGATGATTGTTGTGAAGATTGTATGAAACTATGGTGTTTAGATTCATGTTGTGAATGCTTTGGCGGAGATTTAGTAAGTTGTTTCTAAGGAGAATTTAATGAGTAGAAAAATAGCTTATAGCGGTATATTACTATCGATAAATTTAATTTTATTGATACTAATAAATGTTATACCGATTAATACATTATTTATTATGGGTTTAGCATCACTTCCAATATCTATAATAATAATGGAATACGGACCTAAGAATGGTTTTATTTTTTATGTAGCATCTGTTATTTTAGGGTTTATAGTAATTAATAGTAAAATTCAGTGGGTAGTAAATACTTTTACATTTGGTATATATGGTTTGATAAAATATACGATTGAAAGAGATAGACCTGTATATATAGAATATCTTCTTAAGATTCTATTTGCTAATACAGCAATTTTGATAGTGTACTTTATATTAAAGCCATTTGTTTATATACCTATAAATTTATTTACAATATTAGCTTTTGAAGTATCATTTATTGTATATGATAATGTATATAGTTTATTTATAGAACATTACAACATAAAATTAAGGAAAATAATAAAAAAAATATAACAAAAAGAGATATGATTTATTTTATGTATTATAGCTCATATCTCTTTTTGTTGTTTATTTTAATTTAAAGTAATCTTTTTGTTGATTGCTTATAGCTTGTTCGCATTTACCACAAGCATAGTATGTATCTCCTAAGTCGAATTTATTTAATTTTTTATTGTAGTATAAATTTCTTTTATCTACGATACCTGAATTTCTTAGGTCATTTTTACAGTTTATACAAGTAGTTATATTACATAAAGCTTCTAAATCTTTAGGTGTAGTATCTTTAATTAAAGATTTACAATTATAACAAATTACAGAATTAAGATCTTCTTTACCCGTTTCAACTGGTTTATTTTCTTCATGTGAAAATTTAAATATTTTATTTTCACAAACTATATAGCCAACTTCAAAGATATTTGATTTACATTTTTGGCAAATTACAGAAGGTATATTTATATCTTTATTTTTAGTTTCTGATTTTATTTTATCATTTTTAGTATTTAGAGATATTTCTTTATTTGGATTTTTTAGACTATTAAGATAATCAGAAAAACCTTTATAATTATTTTGTCTTGCTACATAAACTAAATGATCATAAATAGTATCAAATTCTTTATTTCTAGATTTTGAGTTAATATCTATAAGGTTATTTTCTATAGCATATTTTATTATAGAAATATAATTGTATTTAGTTGCGAAAAATAGAACAAGTTCATCAAAAATTCCTGAATTAACTTTATCTAAAAATTCTATCCATAAATCTGGTGATTCTAAATATAAATTTTTACTTAAGTTTTCTAAATCTTTTTCTATAATAGATTTCATTATACATCCCTCCATTAATAATTAAAAAAGGAGTACCTCAAGATAATTATTTTAAATGAGGCAATCCTTTTGTTATAATTATATATCAAATATATCTACATTTGGTGATAAAGAATAGATGATATCTTTTCTTTCAACGATTATTTGGCTAGTTTTTGAAATGATTGTGTCTTTTGCAATATGAGATAAAAGTTCTTTAGTTGGATTTATAGCAATTGGATTTCCAACTCTTCTTAACATATTAATGTCGCCATTAGTGTCACCATATGCATAGGATTTGCTTAAATCAATATCATACTTTTCTATAAAATTATCTATAGCAGTATTTTTACTTTTTGAATCCCACATAGGTATAACTGTGCCGTTAAACATTCCATTTTCAAAAACATAGTTACTTCCAATACAATCAGTTACATTATACTTTTTAGCCATTTTTTCTACTAAAAAATCTGGACTTCCAGATATAAAAATTACAATATGATTATTATCTAAATGCCATTTTATCCTTGAACGAGTATATTTATATACTCTATCAGATTTCAATTTTATTACTTGATCACTAGTAAAATCCACACAAGTTTTATCTAATCCAATTAAAGATTTTACATATAGATCGCACACTTCATCTAAGTAATCATCATAATTACCTTGTCTTTTATCCCAGTCCATAAAGGTATCTCTTGCATGCTCAAACCATGCTTTTTGGTCGATTATATCATACTTAATTAATTTTTTAAAATGTTCAACCATAAGAGAATCTCTATAAAGAGTACCGTCTATATCAAAAAAAGCTGCTATTTTTCCCATAAAAATCACCTCGATTAATCATTTATTTTATTATATTATAAAATATGTACAAGTTGTAAAATTATATATAATGATTTTAAATTATTTCTATTATTTTTATAAAGTATAGTTAGTTTATAGTATATTCAAAAACATGTATATTATATGATTAATTAATTAAAGTGAAGAAAATAATAATGACATATATCAAAATAAGGATGTGATTTAATGGAATTTAATTTCGCAAAGGTTACAAATTCAAGGCTTATGGGAACAATGGGGCTTTTAATATGTTGGGAAAATAATCAAGATGAAATAATACAATATTTTTTACTAGATGCAGAAGGTCTTGGAATAGCTGATTATGTTAGTTTAAAGAATCCTACAAAAGATGAAGCTTATAGAGAAGAGGAAAGACTTATGGGTGGATTAGGCTCTGATAGAATAAGAATATCAGAGGATGAAGCTCTATTTTTAGTTAAATATTTTGGTAACAAAAACTCATATTATGAAAAACCTCTTCCAGGAGAAGTTAATGAGTACATAGACATTATAAATAAATATAAAACCAACTTGAATATAGAAGATATATATCCTAAGATATGTAAAACTATAAAAGATGAGATAGAATTTATAAATTATATGACTATGAGATTTATAGCTTGGGATAGAGAAAGTTTAAGATATTTTTCTAAAAATGAAGAAATAGCAAATATGCATATAACAAATATAAATGGAACTCTATTAAAAAATACGGTAATACCTAAAGGTAACAAAAGATATATAAGTGAAGCTTTATATGAAGACAATGATGGATACTATATATCTAAAATAGCTTTTAGTATAGAAGAGAATAAAGATGAATTTAAAATAAACTCTATGGTTGTAACTGATAAAGAACCAATATTTGATTTTGAGGTTTTTGATGAAATATCTAAACCGGAATTTATAAGTATATATAATATAAATAGAGTTGATGAATTTTTAGATATATTTTACAAAGATAATCCATTTACATTAAAAAGTGATATGGAGGATTGTAAGTTCTTTACAAGATTTAATTTTAATAATGATCATGTCAAAAACAATGTATATGTAATTAATAATGACATTAAAGCGATATACTATCAAATAAAAAATGAATTTTTTGTAGGAACTTATAGTGATAAAGATAGAAATTATATAAATAAAATTTTACAGTGTAATTATAAAGAATATTTAAACATTAAAGAAGAGTTATATTTTGAAGAAAATGTATTATATGATTTTGTTGAATCTGGGTCAGAAGATTTTTATGATTTTTTAGATTAAAATAAATTAAATAAAGCTATGAACAATTGTTCATAGCTTTATTTTGTATTTATAATATTGGGGGAATATTATGAGGAATACATTTATATTATAGACAGATATAAATTTCTTATACTATCTATTATGAAAAAAATTACATTTCTTCCTCATCAAATTCCTCCATATTTATTGGAGCCATTCCAGGCATCATCATGTAAGGCATCATAGGAGCCATTCCAGGCATCATAGGTTGCATTTGTCCACACATCATCATCTGCATCATCATCATTTGCATCATATTAGGTGGAATCATTCCAGGCATCATAGGTTGCATTTGTTGTTGCATCATATCTGTATACATATCATCGTGATTATATTCATCATTATAATCATAAGAATCTATATAACCTGGATACATACCTGAATCAATTTGACCTGGGTATATGAAAGGATTATTCATAAAAGGGTTCATATAAGTCATATATCCACCCATTGTATTTGGATTAGTTTGCATATTAGAAGAATTTACATACATCATAGGATCTATATAAGGTCTAGGGTATATATAGCTAGCATCTAAATTATCATATGTCGAAATTCATATTATGTTACACCTCCTAAAATAATATAAACAAATACTATAAATTCACTTTAATAATATATATATTAGAAAAAATATTAATATGTGCATTTTATATACTAATTTAAAAAAAGTGATTAAAATAAATGAATACTTGGATATGAGTTAATAAATTTTAATATTTAATAAAATAAGCGTGATATCATAACTGAGTATGAATCACGCCTTTATAAGTATGATAGTATACTATACTACGTATTTAAATACACATAAAAAGTGAGTTAAAGTACCAAACATTATAAAAATATGAAATATTTCATGGTAACCTAAATATTTAGATTTTAAAAAGTTTGGCTTAGTAGCATAAATTACAGCCCCTATAGTATAAAATATACCACCGATAATTAGAAGTGAAATTAGAAGTGATAATCCTTGTGAAGAGAGTGCTTTTTTCAATGGTCCCATTAAAAATATAGCTATCCAACCCATAAGTACATAAATACATGTAGAAAGCCATCTAGGACAGTTAAACCAGATTAATTTAAAACTTATTCCAATTATAGCTATAGTTACTATAATACTAAATAAAATCCAACCAGTGATACCTTTAAGTGCAATTAAGCAAAAAGGAGTATAAGAGCCAGCTATTAAAAGAAAAATCATAGCATGATCTATTCTTCTTAAAAAGCTAATAACTTTATCGCTTGAAACAACTAAATGATAAGTAGCAGAAGCGGAATATAAAAGAATCATACTTATTCCGAATATTATTACAGCTACTAGATCTACAGTAGAAGGACCTTGTAAAGCTGTTTTTATTACTAATGCAAGTAATCCTATAAATGATAATAATGCACCTACTAAATGGGTAAAACCATTTATAGGCTCTCTCATATAATTATTCATAAAAACCTCCCAAAATAAAATAAGATAAGTATGTTTTAAAATCTGATATAAAAATTACGATTTTTTATAGTATTATATTAATATTATAATCTATATACATGATTATATATATAATTGAAAAAAATTTACAATTAATATTATATATACTGTGGAAAAGATAAGATTATAAAATGTTTATACAAATATTAGTCAATAATAAACTTAATATATATTAATGGATTGTTTATTAAAATTATAAAAAAATAAATAAAAATAAAAAATATTATTGACTATATTAAATTAAGATGATATATTAATACTTGTCCTTAAGAAAAGGACAAAACAAAGTAAAAAAACTTTGAAAAATAAGTTGACAAAGAAAAACAACTTTGGTAAACTTAAGAAGTTGAAAGAAATGAACTTTGAAAATTAAACAGTAGGTTAATTTATAGAATTGAAACTAAACAAACCAAGCCAGATATTCAGATAATGATTAG
>CAJFPU010000091.1 GCA_904418825.1 uncultured Romboutsia sp.
AGAGAAGAAATAGAAAGTATAGTTTGTGTTACAGCACAACATCGCCAAATGCTAGATCAAGTATTAGATACATTTAATATTACTCCAGATTATGATTTAAATATAATGAAGCAAGGGCAAACTTTAGTTGATATAACAACTAGAGCATTACAAAGTTTAAGTGAAGTTATATCGCAAGTTAAGCCTAATATAGTTCTAGTTCATGGAGATACAACAACAACACTATCAGGAAGTTTAGCTGCATTTTACAATCAAGTTTCTGTAGGCCATGTTGAAGCAGGTCTTAGAACATATGATAAATATTCTCCATTCCCTGAAGAAGTAAATAGACAAGTTACAGGAGTTATAGCCGATATGCATTTTGCTCCTACACAAGTTTCTAAAAATAATTTATTAAAAGAAGGCAAGAAAGAAGAAACTATATACGTAACAGGGAATACTGCTATAGATGCATTAAAAACTACTGTAAAAGATGAATATTATCATCATATATTTGATAAAATTGGAAATGATAAAATGATACTTTTAACGGCTCATAGACGTGAAAACTTAGGTGAACCTATGAAAAATATGTTTAGAGCTATAAAGAGAATAGTAGAAGAGTTTGATGATATACAAGTTGTTTATCCTGTTCATTTAAATCCTTTAGTTAGACAGGCTGCAGATGAAGTATTAGGAGATAATAGTAAAGTACATCTTATAGAACCTCTTGAAGTATTGGATTTCCACAATTTTTTAAATAAATCTCATATAATAATGACTGATAGTGGAGGCATACAGGAAGAAGCACCATCACTTGGAAAGCCAGTTCTTGTGCTTAGAGATACAACGGAAAGGCCTGAAGGTGTAAATGCTGGTACTTTAAAATTAGTAGGAACTGATGAAGAAACTATATATAAATTAACTAAAGAATTATTAACAGATAAAAATGAATATGATAGAATGAGCAAATCATCTAACCCATATGGAGATGGACTAGCAAGTAAATATATTGTTGATGCTATAATAGATAAATTTAAATAAAAGAATAAGTCTTAGAAAATTATTTCTAAGACTTATTCTTTTATTTTATGGAATTATATTTTTAAATATAAAATCATGCAGTATATTTAATGAAGATTCATCAAATTTTATAATAAATCCTTTACCTGGAAGTGTAACAGAGGTACTATAGTTTGCTAGAGGAAACTCTATTTGACTTATAGATAAATTACCTATACCTAATATTTTACCTGCTAAACTTATTATTTCAGTTGGTTTCATATTAGTTTTAACATATGGAAGTATAGTATCTAATAATTTCGGATACTTAGTTACAGGTAAATCTTTAACACCATTCATAAGTCCTTCTATGACTTGTCTTTGTCTTCTATCTCTTTCTTGAGTAGAATCATTTTTTCTTATACGAGCATAAGATAATGTTTGATATCCATTTAATTTTTGAACTCCAGAATGTTCAACTAATTGCATAGGTCCAGTTTCTCCACTCCATTTATAAGTTTCATTTCTTATAAACTTATTAATTTCGCTTATTTCATTTTCATGAACATCAACTTCAACTCCACCTAATGTATCAACTATATCCATAAATGAATAGAAATCAACAACTGCATAGTTTTGAATATCTATCTCAAAGTTATTTTCAATAGTTTCTACTAATAAATTTGCTCCACCATATGCATAAGCATGTGTAAGTTTTTGCTCTCCATATCCAGGAATATTAACATAAGTATCACGATTTAATGATGTAAGTTTTAAACTTTTATTTTTGCTATCTACTGTAAGTATCATCATAGCATCTGATCTAGAATTCTTTTCCCCAGGTCTTCCATCAGTACCTGCTAGCAATATATTAGTTATACCTTTCTCTGATTGGAAATTAGTTTCATTTAATATACTTTCGTCAGCTGTAGAATCATGCATAACGTTTAATTTAAAGTAAATATAACCAAAAGCTGCTGCTGGGAAAGCTATAACTAATATAGCAAGGAATATTACAAGTGTTTTTAAACCAGAATTTTCTTTTTTTTCCTTTCTTCTCGCCAAAATAATCCCTTCTTTCTTTTTAATTAAACAATTTATACCTAAATATAACAATATACATATTATATTAAAGTATTAGAATATATTCAAGATAATATAAATTACAAAAAAAATACAAATTATATAGAGTTTATTATATAACCAAATATTAACTTTATTCATAATAATAGTAATAAGTAAATAATAATAGGGGGAACTTTTAAATGGTATCAGTGCAGACGTCAAGTATAGAAAAAAAAGAGAAATTATCTGTATATAATTTAAATTATCCAATAATAAAATCTGATAATGAAAAAAATATAATAGGTCATATAAATAAGAAAATATATGAAGATATAATAAGTTTTAAGTGTTCAATAGAAGATATATCAAATACTAAAAACAATAATTTATCTTGTATTAGTACGGATTACTATATTACCTATAACAATAATGACATTATCAGTATACCTATAGAATTCTCACAATTAGATGGATTATACAATATAAGTTATATAAATTCATATAATTACGATATAAATCTAGAAAAAGAAATAAATATAAAAGACATATTTAATTCTGAAGTAGATTACATGGAAATAATAACTAAAAAAATAAATAATAAAATAAAGGAATTATCAAAAGAGCTTAGTTTAGATAAATATATTACAGTATTAGATTATTTAAAAGATATAGTATTTTCAGATAATCCTATATTTTATATATCTAAAGACGGCATAGTTATATGTTTTTCAAGTTATGAATTAGACCCATCTATAGCAGATTTAAGTACATTTAAAATTTCATTTAAAGAAGATGGAAATTATTTAAGTAAATATATTACAGAAAAAGTAGTAGAGAGTTAAAGTTAGGGGAGAGGAAAATATGGCAATATTTCATGAATATAATAGAGAAGCAGCTGTAAGCTATGCAAGAAGATGGGCACTTGGCAGAAATCCTGCTTATATGGACTATGAATTATGGGGAGGAGATTGTACAAATTTTATATCTCAATGTTTAAAAAATGGCCAAATACCTATGGATTATACTGGTAGTAATGTGTTACAAAAATGGTATTGGAATAGTGATAGTAGTAGAACTCCAACTTGGACTGCAGCAGAGCCATTTTATAAATATGTAATAGGAAATAATAATGAAAATACACAAAACTTTGGTATATATGCAAGGAATGCAAATTATAACGAGCTTGAGATAGGGGATATAGTTCAATTGGTATATGATAATAATGCATATCATAACATGATAATAAGTGAAGTAATATTAGAAGGAGATTATTTAATTGATTATCTTGTATGCCAACATACTTATGATCTTTTAGATTATCCACTTAGCTTAAAAGAAGGGGAGAGAAGATATATTAAAATACTTGGTTATTATAAATAGATTAAAAAGAGGGCTATAGTTTATATAACCCTCTTAATTATTTATATAAAGTATAATTGAAAGACTGGATATTATTAATAAATAAAGCTTCATTAATATTAGGGTTTTGATTTAGATAATCTTCTAAATCAATATTATAGTATCTGGGATCAATAATATGAATTTTACCATAATTATTAGTTAAAAATGGTAATAAACTATGAGCATAAGAGTCTTTAAATACTATAACTTCATTAGTGTTATTACTATCGCCATAAATCACAGCAAAAGATGGATCTCCATGTAAGAAATATTGATATTTATTTTTTCCATTAAGTTTATTTGTATCATAAAGATTATTGTAAGTTTTATCAAAATCTATTTCTATTTTAAAATTATTAAAATCACTATATGAATATATCAAATCACCTTTAATCATAGGCAATAAAGCTTTAGAATAATAAGTTCCATAAAAATTATCAGAAACTTTATTATAATTATTAAAAAGTATTTTATCATCATATTTATAATTAAACATGTCTAAATAAGAAATATAAGCACCAAGTTGAGTCCAATGATGGTCGGTATTGTAATATATGTACTTATCCTTATTTTTATTTAATACATTATAAGGAGTATAAAAACTTAAAAAATCATAATCTAAAATACTATTATTTATATAATTTAGGCTATCTTTTTGATTATTAGTAATAGAAAACTCTGGTAAATCATTTTTATAAAAAGCTATAGATGTAGGAACCACCATTAATTTTGATTTTATATTTTTACTTTCATACATATATGAAGAAAATTTTAATATATTAGAAATATTTTTATCTACAGATTCTTTATTAAATTTATATTCTTCCATAAGTCTATTATCTTTTCCTACATAGACATCTCTAAACTCTCTTTGACCTATTATATAGTTGTAAGTATTTTTTAACTTTATAAAATTAGTTCTAAAAGGGAATTGATCAGATGTATAGTTATCTAAATTTTTCATAAATCTTTTACTAGATATATTTTCAAATGATATTCTAGGAAGTTGAGTTAATATTTTATTTTCAATTTCACTTATTTTTTTATCCTCAGTAAATAAAGTTATAATAGGAACACTAAAAATAAAAACTAGGAAAAATGCTATAGTAATAATTTTTAATAAATTTTTATTTTTCATAAATTCACCTACTTCCTAAAATCTAAAATATAAAAATGGATTAAATGATGCATCTACTAAAAATGATGTAGAAAGTATCATACCAAATATTAAAACTATAATTCTTATATATTTATATCTATCTAATACTATTTTAACAATAGGCGTAGAAGCAATAATAGCAAATATTATAAGTGCGAGATTTGGAATTAAATAATATAAAAATAATTCATCTACTATAATATTGTTTAAATTAAACATAGAAACTAAATAATTATAAACATCATTTAAATTATCTATTTCAAATAATACAAAACCTATTATAACTAAAAACATAGTATAAAAATGTTTTATACAATTAGGTAGTTTTTTTAAAAATTCTAGTAAAAATAACTTTTCAAAAACTAATATAACTCCAAAGTAAAGTCCCCATAATATAAAGTTAAAACTAGCACCATGCCATAATCCAGTTAAAAACCAAACTACAAATATATTAAAAAAACATCTACTTTTACTGCATCTATTTCCACCTAAAGGTATATAAACATAATCTCTAAACCACACTCCTAAAGATATATGCCATCTTCTCCAAAATTCAGTAATAGACTTTGATATGTAAGGAAAATTAAAATTCTCTAAAAAATCAAAGCCAAACATTTTACCAAGACCTATAGCCATATCGCTATATCCACTAAAGTCAAAATAAATTTGAAGGGTAAAGCATATTATTCCAAGCCATGATGTAGCTAATGATAAAGTATTATAGGGCATAGATTTTATACTATACCAAATTAATCCTAAATTATTAGCTAAAATTACTTTTTTACAAAGTCCTATTATAAATTTATAAACACCATCATAAAATTTATCAAAGCTATGAACACGATTATTTAAATCATAAGAAATATCAGAATATCTAACTATAGGACCAGCAACAAGTTGAGGAAATAATGTAACAAAAGTAGAAAGAGATAATATATTTTTCTGAACAGGTGCATCATTTCTATATACATCTATAGTATAAGACATTGTTTGGAATGTATAAAAGCTTATACCAACAGGTAGTGTAATATTTAATAATGAAAACTCACTATTAGTAAGATTGTTTACTATAGATATAAAAAAGTTACTGTACTTAAAGAAACCAAGTAAGCTTAAATTTATTATAATAGATGAAATAAGTGCTAATTTAGCTTTATATGTATTTCTATATTTATCTATTATTATAGCATTTAGATAATCTACAACACATGAAAATAGCATTATAAAAATATATATAGGCTCTCCATATGCATAAAATATTAAACTAAATATAAGTAAAACAAAATTTTTAAGTTTATAAGGCACTAAAAAGTAACTAAATAAAACCAGTGGTAGAAAGTAAAATAAAAATGTTATGCTACTAAATACCAATATATCACCACCTTTAAATTTATTAAAAATTCTATTTGTTCATATCGCCAACGATATATCTTTATTTTTATTGCGGATACATCCGTTATTTAAAAATAATTATTTTATTTAAGGACATGTATAAATATATATTTCACACTATATTAGTATATTGAAAAAGAGTATATCAATATAAAAAATATTGACATACTCATATAATTTAGTAAGTATTATTTAATCATTTCTAATATTTTTGCTTCGATATCTTTAACATTAGGAGTGGCTATAAAATAAACATAATCTCCAACACTTTCAAGTACAGAATCAGCAACAGCAGTTGCATTATCCTCTCCACCATATCCATCAGCAAACATTCTTAAACTATTAGTTTTATATTCTTCTATTGCTTGTTTTACTTTTTCAACATTATCTGTTTTAACTACAAATACATCTTGTAACTTTACATTTATCATAGCTTGTAATACAAAACCTTCTTTTATGCTATCTTTAACATTTTCAAAAGCATAAAATTCCTTTGCATCTACATCAGATATAGGTTGTATAGTTAAAAGAGTTTCATTATTTATTGCTTCTTTTATATCAGAAACTGGTATATCTTTTACTTCAGACTTAGATGAACAACCAACAAGTCCTATTGTTAAAACTAGTAAAAATAAAGATGTTAATTTTCTCATAGTATCCTCCGAAATATATTTATGTATAATTATTACATAAATTTTACTATTTACTACAATAAAAAGCAACTTCAAAAAAGAAACAATACTTTAACTATTATTAAAAACTATTTTTATTTATTTAAATATAAATAATAAATATTAAGATGTCTATAATATGTAAAAAATGTAAATAATCTAAATAATATTAAGTAAATTTTAGTTAGAGGTGAATGTAATGAGAATACCAAAACATGTAGGTATAATACCTGATGGAAATAGAAGATGGGCACAAAATAATGGAATGACTAAAGATAAAGGATATGAAAATGGAATAGATCCAGGTCTGGAAGCATATAGAGCATGCAGAGATATGGGAGTAGAGGAAGTAACATTTTATGGATTTACTACAGACAACACTAAAAGACCTTCAGCTCAAACAAAAGCTTTTACAGATGCATGTATAAAAGCTGCACATATATTAAATGAGGAAGGAGCATCTCTTTTAGTTATGGGTAATACTAAATCACCAATGTTTCCAAAAGAGTTATTACCATTTACAAATAGAACTAAAGGAAAAGATGGACAAATAAAAGCAAACTTATTAGTAAACTATGGATGGCATTGGGATTTAAATACATTAGCAGATGCACAAGGCGTAAATAAAAATAATATACAAAATTATATACAATCATTTGATATTTCAAGATTAGATTTAATCATAAGATGGGGAGGAAGAAGGCGATTAAGTGGATTTTTACCTGTTCAATCTATTTATGCAGATTTTTATATATTAGATGAGTACTGGCCAAATTTTGATAAAAATCATATATCAGAAGCTTTTAAATGGTATAACACACAAGATGTTACATTAGGTGGATAAAACAAGGTAAAAAGTAGGGTTAAAATGTTTACCAATGTTGAAAAAGGCGTTTTTGGATGTTAAAATATAATTTATAAATATAAAGAATATTTTATATCTAGAAAGGCGATAAAATGGCGAGTAAAAGAAATAATAGAAAAAAAAGACAAAATAAAAAACGAAAAATAAATAAAATCAAATTATTATTATTATTTATAGCAGTTATATTATTTATAGTTGGATCTTTTAAGTTGACACAAAGTGCTATTTTAGCAATACAAAATATAAGAATTAATAAA
>CAJFPU010000092.1 GCA_904418825.1 uncultured Romboutsia sp.
ATAGAATTGTTAAGAGATAGTTATTTATTAAATTTAAGTCTAGAGTATAAGGACTGATATTAAGATATTAAACGTATTTTATATTAGTCTTTTTTAATTTATTTAATTTAAATTAGATGATTTAGAAAAGATTAATATATATATTGTATATGTTTTATATATACTTTGTATTGATTATATTGGATGATATTATATTGAAGTTTTTAAATATGTATATATTATATATACATTATATATATAATGGATAGGAGAATAAGATGATAAAAATTAATAAAGTTGAATACTTAAAAGATAAAGCAATAGTGAATTTCAATCTGGGGCAATTTAAAGATTGTAAGATAGAAATAGATGCAAAAGGATATTTAAGAGAAGATTTTATATTAGATACTATAAAAGAAGAAATAGAGTACTTATATGAAAATGAATGTTAATAATTTAGATAGCAATTTTTAATTTTGGCTATCTATTTTTTATTTTATAAATTAGGAGGAAATATATTTGAAGAATGCATTTATATTAAAAGATAATATATATAGTTTTAAGAAAGCCAATGTAGATGTTTATATTAAAGCATGTAATCACTTAAATATAAGCCTAGTAGAGCTTAGCAAAAGAATGAATGAAAATGACTTAGAGTCATTAGTAACTATTATGTATCACAGCTTAAGAGATAGTAAAGATATGACATTTGAAGAGTTTAAGCAAATAGATATAGAAGAGTTTGAGCTATTATCTAAATTGTTTATAGAAGTTAATAAGTAATGGCTAATCTTATTAAATGTCAATACTGCTTAAAGATACATGATAGAGAATATAATTGTATTGATAAGTTAAAATATAAATCTAAGATAAGTAGAAGACGTAAGAAATATATGAGTGAAGATAATAAACTATATAATAAATTCTACAGTTCAAGAAAATGGATTAAGTGTAGAGATAAAGTACTAAGAGATAATAACTATATGTGTGAAATATGTATGCAAATAGGAATAATAAACTATACAGATATACAAGTACATCATATAGAGAAAATAAGAGATAACTGGAATAGAAGGTTAGATAAAGATAATCTTATATGTGTATGTAGAAATCATCACAATATTATAGAAGGAATGAATGAAGAAGAAATAATAGAGTATGTAAATAATTTAAAATAGATAGTTTGAATTTAAATTGATATTGATTTGTTTTAGATATTAATTGTTATTTCTTTAAATTAAAAATGTTAAGGTGAAGAAAGGGATATACCCTGTTAACATTGAATCCTGGGAGGGCGAAAGGACAGGGTGGGGTTTCATTTTCACTCAATGTAAGATTTCCAAACTTTTTAGAAAGGAAGGTGATATAATGAATAATTTATATGTAGAACGTTCTAAGGAAAATTATGAAGTAACTGAAAAACTAAAAGAATTTAATAATAATAATTTAAGTTTGAAAACTCCTCATTTAAAAATTAAAGATAAAGAATGGAAGAAAAAGTATAAATTTTATACAGAATTATTATCAACTTCTGGACTATTATCAGATTTAGATTTAGGAGTTTTAGGAAATTTAATATCTACAGAATTAATGCTTGAAAGAGTGCAATTACAACTATTAAATAAAGATGTAAGTATAACTGAACAAAGTAAATTGCTGAACTCTTATCAAAAACTTCTAAGTAGTTATAATACATTATGTTCAACTGTTGGACTAGGTATTAAAAATAGAGGTCAAATATTAAAGAATCAGGAAAAGAAAATAGAAGAAGAACAAGATCCGTTATTACAAATACTAAAATAAAATAAATAGGAGGTGTTACAGTGCAAACTTTACCAAGTTATTATAAAGCCTATAGATATGCTAAAGATGTGGTTAATGGTGAAATATTAGCTGGAAAGTATATTATAAAAGCATGTAATCACTTCTTAGATATGATTGAAAATAAAGAAAGTAAATACTATAAAAAATATTTTATTAATTATGATGTAGTTAAAAAAATAGATAATATAGTTAAATTAACTAAATTCTCAACAGGAGAATATGCTGGACAGAATTGTTATAAACATATATGTGGTTTTCAATGGTTTATATTAATTAATTTATATTGTATTTTCCATAGAGATAATATTAATAAGAGAAGATATGAAAAAGCATGTGTTTTCATAGCAAGAAAAAATGCTAAAACATGGTTAGTTTCAATGTTTATGTTATTAGCTTTATTATTTGAACCTAATTATGCTCAATTAGTAGCTTCTGCAAATACTAGAGACCAAGCTAGAATACTTTTTAATGAGATAAAGAAAACATTAGAAGTTTCACCTGCTCTAAGTAAGCACTTCAAAATACAAAGAGATAGAATTGAATGTAAATTAAATAATAATGTGTTATTTCCAATAGCTGCTGAAGCTAGAAATACAGATGGTATGTTAGTTTCAGTTGGTTGTGTTGATGAATATGGAGCTGCTAGAGATGATTCTATATATCAATCATTACAGACGTCAATGTTATCAGTAACAAATAGATTAATATTCACTATATCAACTGGTTATCCTTATGCTAATAATCCAATGAGAGACCAAATTGAATATGGTAAAAAAGTATTAGATGAACTTATCGAAGATGATAAGTTTTTTTTAATGTGCTATGAATTGGATGAAGATGATTTATGGACTGACAAAAGTAAATGGATAAAATCTAATCCATTACAGGCTACATCTAAGCTAGGTATGGATTTCTTAGAAAGTGAATGTAAGATGGCTTTAGAGATGCCTTCTAAGGCTGTAGCATTTAGAACTAAAAATCTTAATCAATGGTTAGATAGAACTCCAGAACAAGCATTTATGGATATTAAGGATTTAAAAAAGTGTGAAATAGATAGTTACGACTGGACAAATAAAGATGTGGTACTATCTTTTGACTTATCTATGAGTTTTGATAATACAGCTATAAGTATACTTACATATGATTATAATTTAGAAAAGTATGTAGCACAAAGTTGGGGATTTATACCTTATGGAAAACTTGAAATTAAGGAACAAGAAGAAAAAGTTCCATACAGAATGTATATTGAAAATGGATGGTGCTTTGCTTGTGGTGATAGGAAAATATCATATTCTTTTATAGAAGAATTCATAATGACCATAGAAAAGAAATTAGGTTGTAGAGTTAGATTAATTGGATATGACAAATACGAAGCATTATCAACTGTTGCAAAATTAGAAGATAATGATTTTAATTGTGTAGAAGTGGGACAAGGTTACTGGTTACATTCTGCAATTAAAAAAATGAAAGAAGTAGTATTAGATAAAGAATTTGCTTATGTTAAGAATGATTTATTTGTACTAAATGTTGCAAATGCAAGAGAAGAAATAAATCCACAAGGAAAATTAAAAGTAAGTAAAAAGAAATCAAAAGGAAAAATAGATTTATTAGCAAGTCTTTTAAATGGATTTGAATTAATAGATGATATAGAGGAAACCTCTGTCTATGATGATGGAGGTATTTTTTATGTATAAAAAGGTGGTGAGTAAATGGGATTGTTTACTAAAACAAAGCAAGTAGATGAAAATACATATGAAATAGATTTAACTAATGATACTGTTGCAAGTTCAGATAGTGTTAAATTTAGTAATATTAATGAAGGAGCTGCAAAAAAGATAGTAGCATTACAAAGTGGTATAGATTTAATAGGAAATAGTATATCAACTTTACCGGTTTATTTATATAAAAGAGATAAAGATGGAGAGAGAGTAAAAGTAGAGGATAAGAGAAATTATTTACTCAACGCTAGTCCAACTGATACAACTGTTGCAATGAATCTTAAGTATAATATAGTTAAAAACTTAATACTTAAAGGAAATAGTTATATATATATAAAAAGAGACAGATTAGGAAGTATATTATCTTTAGAGTATATAAATAATTCGACTATGTCTATAGATAAAGTAATTTATACAGATGGCACATTTGGTTATCAATATAAATTTACTAATGCTAAAGGTGATAACATAGTAGCTAAAAATCATGAGGTTATAAATATAATAAAAGACAACGTTGATGCTGGATCTCCATTTGGTAAAGGTGTACTTGAAAGTGGTCAAGAACTAATAAATATAGCTAAAGCAGAAAGTAAATTTACATACTCATCATTAGAAGGTGTAAATATAAAAGGTTATTTAGCTAGTGCTAATAAAGTATCAGAAATAGCTAAGAAACACTTAAAAGAATCCTGGAGAAAATTCTATACTGGTTCAGATAAGAATGCAACACCATTATTAGAAGAAGGATTAGAGTTTAGACAATTAAACTTAAAACCTGTAGATGTGGAGTTATTACAAAATAAAGAATTTACCATAAAGCAAATAGCTTTATTACTTAATATACCTTTTAGTTATTTAGTTGATAGTGCTAGTTCTTATAATAATAGTCAAGAAGAGTCATTAAGATTCTTAAAACAGACTTTGAATCCTTATATAAGATTGATAGAAGAAAATTTAAACAAGTATCTATTAACTGAAATAGAGAAAAAAGAAGGATATTTCTTTGAATTTAATACTACTGAATTATTGAAAGCAAGTGTAAAAGAACAAATAGAATACCTGGACAAAGCAGTAAAAGGTGGTTTAATGACTATATCAGAAGCAAGAAGAAAGCTTAATTTACCTTATGTAGATGGTACAGATATATTATTAATACCAGTCAATATGGCTTATATACAAGAAGGTAATATAAACGTTATTAGTACATCTAACATAGATAATAAAACTAAGGAGGGTGGTGAATAACGTGAAAAAAGATAATTTAATAGATTTCTTACAAGTTAAGAATGCAACTGAGAATAGTGTAGACTTATATTTCTATGGAGATATAGTATCTAGTTGGTGTGGAGCTTGGGATGATACAGACCAATACCCTGAAAAAGTAAGAGACTTTCTAAAAGAACATGAAAATAAAGATATAAATATATATATAAATAGCGGTGGTGGAAGTGTATTTGCTGGCATGGCTATTTATAATATGCTTAAGCGACATCAAGGACACAAAACAGTTTATGTAGATGGACTTGCAGGTTCTATAGCTTCTGTTATAGCTATGGTTGGTGATAGAATAGTAGTTCCTAAAAATTCATTTATTATGATACATAAACCTTTAGTTGGTGTTATAGGAAATGCTAATGAGTTAAGAGAACAAGCAGAACTATTAGACAATATAGAACAAGCTATTATAAATGTATATGAAGACAAGCTGGTTGAAGGTGCTAACATAGAAGATATAAAAACTATGGTCGATGAAGAAACATGGCTAAATGGTGAAGAATGTTTACAGTATTTTAATATTGAATTAGCTGAAGAAAATAAGGCTATAGCTAAAGTTGATTCAGAATATATCAATAAGAACTGTAAAAATATACCTCAAAATATAAATAAAAAGGTTGTAGAAGAGGTTAAAAATGAAGAGCAACCAATTATATTAACTAACTATAATTTAGATTATTACAAAGCAAAATTAAAGATGTATGAAATGTAAACACCAATTAAAGGTGTTATTTTTATACAAATTTTTAAGAAAGTGGTGAAGATATGAAACTTAAAGAATTACAAGAACTTAAAAACTCAATAGTTGCTGAGATGAAGGCACTTACTGAGGTTGAAGATAACTTTGATAAAGCCAAATTTGAAGCTAAAGAAGTTGAATTAAGAGAAGTTGAAGACAAAATAGAGTCTTTAGAAAAGGTTGAAAAATTAACAAAAGTAGAAAACAAAATAGAAAAAGTTGAAAAGGAAGGTACTCAAATGAACGAATTTAAAAATTTATTATTAGATGGACAAGAAGTTAAGGTTGATTTTAAAAATGAAATGAAAACTACAAATGTTAAATTAGAAAAAGTTTCTAATGGACAAGAGATAGTAGAAAAAGCTCAAGAAAATCCTATATTAAATCATGTAAGAATAGAAAGAGTAAATGGAACTTCTATAGTCCCAGTACAAAAACAAAAAATGGGGAAATTAGTTAAGGCTGCTGAATTAGCAGAAATAGCTAAAAAAGATACTTTATTTGAAACAGTTGATTTAAGACCAGTTAAGTATTCGGCTATAACAGTTGTATCAGAAGAACTAATAGGATCTGAAGCATACGACGTTGAAGGAATAATAGTTAGCGAAGCTAAAGAATCAATAAATGATACTATAGCAGAATTAGTTGTTAAGGGTGATGATACTGCATTCGGATTAGAAAAAGCTACTGATGATAATGGTGCTATAGAAATAAATAGAACTACTCCTGATGCTTTATGTTTAGATGACATAAATGGATTATACTTTGGATTAGCACCTAAATTCAGAAAGACTGCTGTTTGGGTTATGAATGATGCAGATTTAAGATTATTAATGACTTTAACTGATTCAACTGGAAGACCTATAGTACATCAAGATTTAGCTAAAGAATTTGCATTTGTATTATATGGTAGACCAATAGTAGTGACAGAAGATGCTACAAGAATGTATTTTGTAGATTTAGCACAAGCAATGGTAGTAGGTGCTGGAGATTCTGCACAAGTTAAGAAATCAGAAGAATCTAATTTTGCAATCGGTGGTATAGCATTCAGAACTACAACAGTAATAGATGTTAAACCAGCATTACAAAAAGCTATAGCATATATGGCTTAATAAAAAAATAAAAAATGGGTAGGATAAATAAATCTTACCCTTTAAATACAACACCTCTTAGGTGTTTTGGAGGTGATAAAATGGCAACGAAAGATGTAACGGTATTAAGAAATTTTGCACATATATCTGGTGCTTATATCAGAGGTGAGTGTAGAAGGATAGATGAATCATTGGCAAATCAATTTATAGATGCTAACTTAGTTTCTGAATGTGAACATGAACACGAAGGTGATGAAACTCCAGAAGGTATTATTGAAGTACCTGATGAAGTTATAGATAATCCAGTAGTAGCTATGTTAGATAAGCCAAAGGCTAGAAGAGGTCGTAAGAAGGTGAGTTCTAATGAATAATTTTATTGATGAATTACATTCCTCTGTTATTTTTTCTGAATTAAATGAATTTCATTTAAAAAGATATTTAAATATAGAAGATGACTTTACTGAAGATGATGATATGTTATTAATGTATTTAGTTGCTGCTAAAGAATATGTTATAAATTATACTAGTTTACCTGTTGAAAAATTAAATGATATTCAATCTATTAATATAGCAACTTTATTGTTAGCAGGAGACTTCTATTCAAGAAGAAATGCTGCATTTGGATATGATAATAATAAAGTTAATTTCATATTAAAATCTATACTAGATATGCACAGGAAGTGGTTATAAATGATAGATTCAGGCGAATTAAGAGATGTAATAGAAATACAAGAATTTACAACTTCAACAGATGAGAATGGATTTGAAATACAAGATTATAAAACTATGTATACTTTAAGAGCTAAAGTTAAAACTCAAGGTACTAAAGAATTTATGAGTGCGGATAAATCAACAACTAAATTAACTGTACATGTTATATGTAGAGTAAGAAAAGGCATAGATTCAGATAAATACTTATTTTATAACTCTAAAAGATGGAATATAAGACATGTGCATTTAATGGAAGATAGACAGTTCATAACACTTACTTGTGAGGTAAGTGAATAATGGGAATTAAATGTACTGGTATGGATCAATTATTAAACAAGTTTCAAGAGTTAGAAAAGAAGGCTCAGAGGAATATAG
>CAJFPU010000093.1 GCA_904418825.1 uncultured Romboutsia sp.
TGATATATTTGATGAAATAATAGTTGTTGATACAGGTTCAGATGATAACACAAAAGAGATTGTAAAAAAATATACTAAAAATTTATATTATTTTAAATGGATAGATGACTTTGCAGCAGCAAGAAATTATGCATTTTCTAAAGCTACAAAAGATTATATTATGTGGCTAGATGCAGATGATATAATATTAAATCAAGATAGAGAAAAAATAAAAGAATTAAAAATGAATATGGATAAATCTATAGACATTGTAATGATGAAATATAATACAAATTTTGATAGTGAAGGAAATGCTACATTTTCATATTATAGAGAAAGAATTTTTAAGCGAAGTAAAAAATATAGATGGATAGGTGAAATTCACGAGGTAATACCTCTAGAAGGTAATATAATATACTCTGATGCTGCAATATCTCATAAAAAATTAAAGTGTAATGACACAAAAAGAAATTTAAGAATATTTGAAAATATGATAGAAAATGGAAAAGAGTTAGATCCACGACAACAGTTTTATTATGCTAGAGAACTTTATTATAATGAAAGATATGAAGAGGCTATAGATATTTTCAATAAATTTTTGGATTCGGGTCAAGGATGGATAGAAAATTGTATAAATGCATGTCAAGATTTATCATATTGTTATTATGCTATTGGTGATAATAAAAAGGCTCTCAATGCATGCTTTAGAAGTTTTGAATTTGATGAACCAAGGGCTGAAATATGCTGTGATATAGGTAAATATTTCTTAGATAGAGAGCAGTATAATCAAGCGATATTTTGGTATGAGTTAGCACTGACTAGAAAGGTAAATGAATCTTCAGGTGGATTTATATTATTAGATTGTTATAATTTTACTCCATATATACAACTTTGCTTATGCTATTTTAGAATAGGCGATATAAAAAAATCAAAAGAATACAATGATAAAGCTACATCTATAAAACCAAATGATCCTGTCGTTGTGTATAATAACAAATATTTTAATAGTATAGAATAATAGGTAATAGGATTAAGTATTATACTTAATCCTATTACCTATTATTAAACATATATAATAAAAAATAAAGTTGTCAGTAAAATCAACGGGTAAATTAAGTTAAAATTTTATTTTTATAATTGACTATATTTTTAATTGATCTAAATGATTTAAATATTTTAATTAATAGAGTAATGAAAGATAGCATATATATTTCTTGAAAGATAATAATATATATGTTTTAAATAAAAAATCAAATCATTTAATACATATCTTGATAGAGATAATACACTAAAAAATATAATAATTTTAGTAAAACATATATAACATAAAAATATAAAAACTTTAAATCTAATCAATTGGGAGATGATAATATGTTTTATGAAAATAAAAATGGGTTTTATGAAAATAATGAAGTAGATTTAATGGAAATTTATAAATATTTACCTAAATTAGACTGTAAAAATTGTGGATATCAAAGTTGCTTATCTTTTGTTACAATGTTATCAAAAGATGAAACTAATATAAATAAATGTATTCATCTTAAAGAAAAAGGAAATGAATATAATTTTAATAAAGTTAAAAGTTATATGAAGATAGATTAATATTTTATAATAAAATTAAAAAGGAGTGAGTAAAATTTACTCTTGATAAATTAATATACTCACTCCACTCTTTTTTATAAATCAGAGTTTTTACTAACAGAAGCTTTAAACATATAATGACAACGAGGGCAAGTCAATTCAACATCCATAGAATTATAACAACCAGTTGTACCATAACCTGTGTAAACATTGCTAATTTTAATTTCACCAATTAAAGAATTATTTATGATATTTTCAGTAGTTGATATATTATCGATAGAAATAAATTCACCACAATGAGAACAAGTTAATTGATATGTATTACTCCTTTTCATAGATATCACTCCTTTAATAATAGATATTATTTTTAAGGATGTATAATTTTACACAAATTATATAAATCCGTATTATATATGTATGTTCATAAATTAGTATATGAAAATATATAGAATTAATACATAATTTAACATTTTAATATTAAAATTCAACATACAGTTAAAATCATAATAATAACTTATAAAACTTAAATTTAAAGTAAAATATTAGTAAATATCTATAAATAAAAAATAAAGAATTACCTAAAAAGATAACTCCTTTATTTACAATGAACTTGACTTATTTATATTATTTATTTTTAATTTAGTAGAGAAAAATATTAAATTTTCTCTTTTGATACAAGTTTTTATTGTATATAATTAATTTTCTTTTATGATTTCATTCATTAAATCAGGATAATCTGAAAATACACCATCTACATTAAACTCAATCATTTTTCTCATTATTATAGGTGTATTTACAGTATATACAAAAATTTTTAATCCATTTTCATGGGCAAGATCTACCATTTCTTTAGTAATTAAATCTTTAGAAATATTTATACTATAAACACCTAATTTTCTAGCATGTTCAACTACATTAGATTCAGAGGCATAATCATTTTTACATCCATAAAGAGCACCATATTTTAAGTTGTTATTTAAATTTTTAAATATTTTTATACACTCGTGATTAAAGCTTGATATTAAAGTTTTTTCTTCAAAGTTGTATTCTTTAATTAAATCAAGTATATCTTGTTCTAAATCAGAGTGAATTAAATCTGTTTTAGCTTCGATATTTAATGTTATATCAGTATTTTTTATAAGTTCAAATACTTCTCTTAGTGTAGGAATTTTACAATTTAAATTTTCAATAAACTCAAATTTTCTACAATTAAATTTTTTAAGCTCAGCTAAAGTATAATCTGCTACAAGACCTTTTCCTTTAAATGTTCTTTGAATATCTTCATCATGAATTACAACTAAATGTCCATCCTTTGATTTATGAACATCAAGTTCTAGACCATAAATATCAAGTTCTAAAGCTTTATCAAACGCTAAAATAGTATTTTCTGGATAGTCACCGCTAGCACCTCTATGTGCAAAAACTTTCATTAATTATACCTCCTTTTATAGTATACATAGTAGATAAAATATTTAAAATTTCACATTAATAATTAAATGTATTAATAGTTAAATAATAGCAATTAATTATATAAAATGTAAATACAAAATAACAGTAAAATAAATATTTTAATATGTTATAATATATTTTAATTTATAATAAGTGAGGTAAATATGTACATAGACTTTCATAATCATATAGATTTTTACAAAGATAAAGAAATCGATAGTGTAATAAATTGTATAAATTTAAATAAGATAAAAATAATAGCATGTTCAATGGATGAAGAAAGTTATTTAAAAAATATAGAAATATCTAAAAAAAGTGATTATATAGTGCCTATATTTGGTATACATCCATGGAGGGTAAAAAATAATATAGATGTAGATAAATTTGAATATTATATAAAAAACACTCCACTAATAGGTGAAATAGGATTAGATTTTCATTGGATAGAAGATAAAGATACATATCCACATCAAATAAAAGTATTTGAATTCTTCTTACAGAGTGCAAAAAAATACGATAAATATATAAACATACACACTAAAGGATGTGAAGAGTTAATCTTAAATTTACTTAAAAAATATGATATATCATCTCAATCTATAATACATTGGTATTCTGGAGATAAAGATACATTAAAAAAATTAATAGATGCAAAATGTTATTTTACAGGAAGTGTTGATTTAGGATATATAAAGCATTCTAAAGATATAATAAAAGAAATACCTGCAAATAAATTACTTGCAGAGACGGATGGGCCAACAGCTCTTCAGTGGGTAAATGGAACCTATGGTATGCCTGATGAAATAAAAAATGTATATAAAAATATATGTGAAATAAAGAATTTGGATATTGAAGAATATAAATATAATGCTCAAATTATTATGACAAATATTATCAATAATAAATAAACTTGTAAAAAATTAGTTGATATTAAAAAAATATCTGATACAATCATAGTATAAAACATAATATGTAGGGGAGCTAATTTGCTGAGAGGAGATAAATAAATCTCGACCCTTAACCTGATTTGGATAATGCCAACGTAGGGAAAGTATTAATTATATTGTTAATTTATATATGATTATAACAAAGGAGCTATCTCTATGTTTTAGAATTTTTTAATTCTGTATAGAGATAAGCTCCTTTAATTATTATAAATTTAATAAAAAAATACACTAAGGTTAAAATAAGATTTATTCTTAATTTATATAAAAATAGGGGGAATGAAAAATGATAATAGCAGATATTGCAGTAGTACCATTAAGACCTTATAAAGGTGAAGAACAAATGTATAAAGTAGTAGATGCATGTATAGAAATAATACAAAATAGTGGATTAAAGTATGAAATAGGTGCTATGAGCACAACTGTAGAAGGAGAATTTGATGAAGTGTTTGAAATAATAAAAAAAGCACATAAACTACCTTTTGAATTAGGATGTGAAAGAGTTATAACAACTGTTAGGATAGACGAAAAGTTCGGAGGATTAACTATAGATGACAAACTTAAAAATCACAGACAAGTTTAAAGACTATCTTTATCCAATATTAACATTTCTATTAATAATAATAGTTTGGCAAGTTATTGTTGAAATTAACGATATTCCACAATATATACTACCAACACCAATGGATATAATAAAAGTATTTATCGCTGATTATAAAAACTTATTTGATAATACATTAGTAACGCTATATGAAACTATTTTAGGATTTATATTAGCTTTAGTAGTTTCGATTACATTAGGAATTATTATGGATTTTGTAAGTATAGTAAGAAAGTGTTTATATCCTATATTAGTTGTTTCTCAAACTATACCAACAATAACTATAGCACCACTTTTAATTATATGGTTTGGATTTGAAACATTGCCCAAAATTTTAATGGTTGCTTTAACTTGTTTTTTCCCAATACTTATAAGTTTTGTGGATGGATTAGAAAATATAGATAAAGATTATTTAAATTTATTTAAAACTATGAAAAGTAGCAAATTACAAACCTTTATACATTTAAAATTACCAATGTCAATTGATAAACTATTTTCAGGAATTAAAATATCAGTTACATATATGGTAGTAGCAGCAACCGTTGCAGAGTGGTTAGGAGGAACTAAGGGATTAGGGGTATATATGGTAAGAGCAAAAAGTGCATATGCCCTAGATAAAGTATTTGCATCTACTATAATAGTTGTTGTACTTAGCTTAATATTTGTAGGGGTTGTTAATATAGCTAAAAAAATAATTATAAAGCACAAATAAGGAGAATGAGATGAAATTTAAAAAAATTGTATCATTAGGTTTAATAAGTACACTTAGTTTAAGTATACTTTTAGGATGTTCTAAAAAAGAAGATAAAAGTAGTAATGGGCTTAAAGATGTAACTATGGTTCTAGATTGGACACCAAATACTAACCATACAGGACTATATGTTGCCCTTGAAAATGGGTATTTTAAGGATGAAGGATTAAATGTAAAAATAGTGCAACCTTCAGAAGGTTCATCTACAACACTAGTTGCAACTGGAAAAGCTGACTTTGGTATTAGTTATCAAGAAGATGTAACATATGCTAAAACAAGTGAAGATCCACTTCCAATAAAAGCAGTAGCAGCAGTAATACAACATAATACTTCAGGTTTTGCATCACCTAAATCTAAAAATATAACTTCGCCTAAGGATTTTGAAGGAAAAATTTACGGTGGATGGGGATCTCCATCAGAAGATGCTATACTTGATGCAGTTATGAAAAATGAAAATAAAGATTTTTCAAAATTAAAAGTATTAGATGTTGGAGAAGATGATTTCTTTACAGCAGTGAATAAAAATGTAGATATGATGTGGATATTTGAAGGATGGACAGGAATAGAAGCTAAACAAAGGGAAGTAGAATTAAATTATATACCTCTTAAAGACTTAGATAAAAGATTAGATTATTACACTCCAGTTATAATATCTAATGAAAAGTTATTAAATGAAAATCCAGAGTTAGCTAAGAAGTTTTTAAACGCAACATCTAAAGGATATAATTATGCTATTGAAAATCCAGAAGAAGCAGCAAAGATATTAGTTAAACATGCACCAGAAATAGATGAGAACTTAGCAATAGAAAGTCAAAAGTACTTAGCTAATGAATATATATCTGATGCTAAATATTGGGGAGAGATGAAGGATATTGTATGGGATAATTATACACAATTTTTAAAAGAATATAATCTAATAGAAAAGGATTTAAAAGCAAGAGATGCATACACAAATGAATTCTTACCACAATAAAGAAAAATTGATTTTAAGTAATGTTAGTAAAAGTTACAATAATACTTTAGTTTTAGAGAATATAAATATAAAAGTGAATGAAGGAGAATTAGTAACAATATTAGGTCCAAGTGGAAGTGGTAAAAGTAGTATATTTAATATAATAACAAATCTTACTCAAAAGGATAATGGAAGTGTTTATATAGATGGGAAAATAAGCTATATGCAACAAAAAGATTTACTATTACCATATAAAACTATTATAGATAATGTAAGTTTACCTTTAATATTAAATAAAGAAAATAAGAAAAATGCAAGAGAAATTGTTAAACCATATTTTAAAGAATTTGGGCTTGAAGGTTACGAAGACAAATATCCAAATGAACTTTCAGGTGGTATGAAACAAAGGGCTAATTTCTTAAGAACGTTTATAAATAGTAATGATTTAATGTTACTTGATGAGCCATTTGGAGCACTTGATTCTATAACAAAGACTAATATGCAAAAGTGGTTACTTAATGTTAGAGAGAAGTTTAACTCAACTATAATTCTTATAACTCATGATATAGAAGAAGCTATAACTTTATCTGATAGAATATATTTAATATCGCAAAAGCCATCTAGTATAAAGGCTGAGTTTATTTTAGAAGATAAACATAAATATGAATTTGGAAGTAGTGATTATATAAAATTAAAAAAAGATATAATAAGTTTATTGTAATCTATTTAAAATTAAATTATAGGGATGTTTAAAATAATCAATAAAGTATTTTAAACGTCCTTATTTTGTTATATATAATAAATATCTATTTAATATATTAATTTAACTCGTTGTGCTAGTTAATTTTTACAATAATAAAACTCTAACAAATATAGTAACCTAAGATTATCACATAAAATTCAAAGGATGGTTACTATAT
>CAJFPU010000094.1 GCA_904418825.1 uncultured Romboutsia sp.
TTGATAACCGTATATTTATATTTATTTTTGATTATTATTTAATAATAAAGACCATAATACCCTTCAGGGTAATATGGTCTTATATTTTATTAGTTAGCATAATAAAGATTTTGTGATGGATATTCAGGGTCACTTGTAACATCTATTCCAAGTTCTCTAAATGTTTGCTCATCATTCTTACTTAATATAGTAGTGGAATGTGCTTGAGATCCCTTTAATAAAGGTAATTTATCAAGTACAACTTGAGCTGTTGGGTTTGTAACAGCACATATACTAAGTGCAGTTAGTATTTCTTCACAACTTAACTCTGGATTTCTGCTTCCTAATGTTTTAGTTTTTAAATTTACAATTGGTTCTAATATCGCCGGAGATATTAAATGTAATTCATCATCTATATTAGCTAAAGTTTTTATAGCATTTAACGTTGCTGCTGCAGTTGAGTTCATTAAATCAGAACCTTTACCTGTGATTATTCTACCATCAGTTAATTCTATAGCTACTACTGGGCATGTATCATTTTTATTCGCAGTCTCTTTTAACTTATTACTATAATCTCTAGCAGGCATAACTACTGTTCTATCTTCTGGCTTTAAGTTAAGCCCTTCCATTATCATTTTTATTCTTTCATAAGCACCTTTATCAACTTGTCCTTTTTTATATTCACAAGCTGTCTTAAAGTATCTTCTTATTATCTCTTGTCTTGATGCTTCAGCTACAACTTCATCGTCTATAATACCATATCCTACTCTATTAACACCCATATCTGTTGGTGATTGATATATAGACTCTTTTCCTGTTATTTTTTCTATTATCTTTTTAAGAACTGGGAATAATTCTAAATCTCTATTATAGTTAACTGCCATCTCTCCATATTTTTCAAGATGGAATGAATCTATCATATTTACATCTTTTAAATCAACTGTTGCAGCTTCATAAGCTATGTTTAAAGGATGCTTTAAAGGTACGTTCCATACTGGGAATGTTTCAAATTTAGAATATCCAACAGCATTACCTCTTTTATTTTCATGATATAATTGGCTTAAGCAAGTACCTAATTTTCCACTGTTTGGTCCTGGAGCTGTTACAACAACTATAGGTTTAGTAGTTTCTATATATGGGTTTGCTCCATATCCTTCATCACTTACTATTGTATCAACATCTGTTGGATAACCCTTCGTTGGAGCATGTTTGTATACCTTTATACCTCTACGTTCTAATTTATTTATGAAAACTGTTGTAGCAGGTTGTCCTTCATATCTTGTTATTACAACACTGTTTACATCTAATTCATAACTTCTTAAATCATCTATTAATCTTAAAACTTCCATATCATAAGTAATACCGAAATCTCCTCTTATCTTATTTCTTTCGATATCACCTGCATAAACACATATTACAACTTCTACTTTTTCTTTTATGTGTTGTAAAACTTTTATTTTTGCATTTTCATCAAATCCTGGTAAAACTCTCTTTGCATGTAAATCTCCAATTAGTTTACCACCAAACTCTAAATAAAGCTTATCAAAGTTATTAACTCTTTCTAATATATACTTTGATTGCTCTTCTAGATATTTCTTATGATCAAACCCTATCTTCATACCTACACCTCACTAAATTATTTAATTTTGATAACCGTATATTTATATTTATTTAGTGTAATGATTTTATATCTCATATACACTTTAAGATTATATTATACATTTAAGTTACTATTTTTTCAATATTAATTTGTATTTATTTAAATACTTATTTAATTTGATCATTATGTATTTTTTATAAAAATTTTATATTGTGTAAATATCCTTTTTAACTCTATATAAAATAATGTTATATTATAAGTATTCTTATTCACCAATCATTTCAATATATTTTTTTAATAAAATTACAATAGAGGTACTGTAGTACCTAATGATACTAAAATACCTCTATTGTATTATTTCGTTAACTTATTAAAATATTAACATCCGCATCCATCAAATAAATCTCCAGATGCACAAACTATTAATAATAGTATTAAAAATGGTATCCAAGCACATATGTCTATTTCACACCATACTTCTTGAAATGCTAAAAATAAAAAGAATAATACTATTATCCACCAAGCTCCACCAAAACATCCATCATTACCAAAAAATCTGTCTAACATATCATATCCCCCTGTTGTAAATTAATTTGTAGAGTTTTTTCTACTCTTAATCTATACTATGAAAACTTACTCCATTTTGTTATTATTTTATTTATATTTATTTAATTAAAAATCTACAGATTTAAATATTTTTACTCTTTAAATTCTCTTTAATTATTTTATTCGTTATATACATCATTAAAAATGATTATTATTAAACCTCCATAATTATAGGAAATACACTTGGCCTTCTTTTTGTTTTATGATAAATTAGCTGATCTACTGACTTTCTTACTCTACTTTTTAATACTTGCCATTCTAATATATTATTTCTTAAACAATCTTCAATTTCTTCTTTTGCTATATCTTTTATCTTATTTATAAGATCTTCAGAATCCTTTGCATATATAAATCCTCTTGTTATAATATCTGGACCTGATACTATACTATAATTTTGTTTATCTATAACAACAACTATTGTGACCATACCATCTTTAGCTAAATCTCTTCTATCTCTTAAGACTATATTTCCTACATCTCCAACACCTATTCCATCTACAAATACAACTCCTGTATGTACTTTTTCATTCGCTATAGCTTTATCCTTAGATATTTCTAAAACTTGTCCGGTTTCCAATGTAAATACATTAGATTTATCCATGCCTAGCTTTAAAGCTAAGTCGCTATGATGTTTTAAGTGTCTATACTCACCATGTACTGGCATAAAGTATTTAGGTTTTGATAATGTATGAATTAATTTTAATTCTTCTTTATATGCATGCCCTGACACATGTATTTCTTCTAAATCTTCATATATTACATCTACACCTTTTCTAAATAATTGATTTATTACTCTAGAAACTAATTTATCATTACCTGGTATAGGCGATGCAGATATTATAAATAAATCGTCTTTTTCTATTGATATATGTCTATGTGATTCATAAGCTATTCTCGCTAACCCTGCCATAGGCTCTCCCTGACTACCTGTAGTTATTATTGTAATTTTATCACTTGGATATCTATTTAAATCCTCAATGCCTATAATACTTTCTTTTGGTATATGTAAATACCCCAACTCCATAGCAACACTCGATATATTTTCCATACTTCTTCCACTAAAAACTATTTTCCTATCACACATCATAGATGCATCTGCTATTTGTTGCATTCTATGTATATTAGATGCAAATGTAGCTATGATAACTCTACCCTTTGCATTAGATATTATTCTATTTAAAGTTTCTCCTATAATTTTTTCAGATAGAGAATGTCCAGCTCTTTCTACATTAGTACTATCTGCCATTAAAAGTAAAATGCCTTCTTGACCAAGTTGTGCTATTTTATTTAAATCCATAACCTTTCCATCTATAGGAGTATAATCTATTTTAAAATCTCCCGTATGCAAAACTATGCCTATTGGAGTATGTATTGCTAAAGCACATGATTCTGCTATACTATGAGTTACTCTTATAAATTCTATACTTAATTTATTTAAGTTAATTATTTCTCCTGGTACTATAGAATTTAAATTTGATTTCGATAACATATTATGTTCTTTTAATTTACTTTCAACTAATCCTATTGTAAGTTTAGTCCCGTATATAGGCATGTTTATTTGTTTTAATATATATGGAATTGCTCCTATATGATCTTCATGACCATGAGTTAAAAATAAACCTTTTACTTTATCTTTTTTATCAAGTAAATATTTTATATCTGGTATAACTAAATCTATGCCATACATATCTTCATCTGGAAAAGATATTCCACAGTCAATGACCATTATTTCATCCTCATATTCTATAGCAGTTATGTTTTTACCTATTTCTCCAAGTCCTCCTAAGGGTATCACTCTTAAATGTTCTTTTTTCATATTAGTTACCTCTCACTATATTATCTATATTTAAATCCATTTATTAAAAATTAATTCCATCTATAAATATTAAATCTATCTATGATACATCAAATTTTTACTATTTTATAATTTTAGTTTTTCCTCAATTTTGTATATTAATTCTTATTTTTATTTTAGTTATTACGTTTATAATAAAAAGAAACTGAACCCCTTAAAGTAGACACAAGTAAAAAAACTTGTAAAATACTACTTTAAGAGGTTCAGTTCAATTTTCATCTGCTTATTTTTTATCTATTTTATAAATTGATTTATAAAATCTATCATCATAGGTTTAAATATACCGCTATAATCTACTATTTGGGCTATTTGATTATTATTTGATGTTTGACTATTATAGTTTGCTATTTTAAATGTAATATATTCATTTTCTTGATTTATTATGTAGCCAATATCTTTTGTATTAGATATTTCAACATCTCCCATATCTACATCTAAATCTTTTATAATTTCATTATTTGCACATAATATACCTTGTGAATAATTATTTATATCTATACCAAATAAAACAAATTTAGTATTAGTTTTTGTATTTGCCTTTATATACAATCTAGGCGTGAGATCACTTTGATTCATATCTATAGAAATTAAATTCTTGTCTGTAGCCTCATCTAAATTTTCACTTATCGTACTTATAAATTTATCCATATCAAACTTATCATTTTCTATTTTTAGTATATTTAAATTATCTAAGTTTTCTTTAGGAATATAATTTACTACATTTTCAAATACATGATATATATCTTTTATTTCATATCCTTTTTTTATGTAATTTTCTTTTAATTCATATTCTTCATCAAATTCAGCTAATAATCTAGGTAATTCTTCTTTAGTTTCTGCATTTTTTATGCTAGTCACAAATGGTATTACTTTGCTTGGCTTCATTAAAAAAGTTTCTAAAGGTTTTATTGTCTCGTTTGCTTCTTTTACATCATTTTCTTCAAATGCTACATCTATTCCATCTTCTAAAAATGCTACTTCAACTTCCATTTCGTAATCATCTAAATCTATTACGTTAGTTCCCGCTGGGTACATTACTATTAATTTACTTTTATCGTAGACATATCCAAATGCATAATCTATCTCTAGTTGTTTTTTCATATATAATCTCCTTAACTTAAATTCTCTAAATATATTAACACAGTTAGATTATATTTTATAGTATGCCCATCTACTTTTCTAAAATATATATTAAATATATTTTGTCTTATTATCTACTTTTATAAAATACTTTTACGACTCCATGCACAGAGTTTACTATATTTCTCATAAAAATTGAAATAATTATAATCACTCCAAATAACCCTGACATAGGATATATTATATTAACAAGCATTGAAAATGGTAACCTCGATCCTATAAAACCTATAATCGTGCAAAATACAGCAATAAATGTGAATTTACTTGTCTTTTCTTTTGAAAAACTATCGCATACACTCCAAAGTAATGGAACTGCTGTTGTATAAATTCCTGCAATAAGCATAAATGAGAACATAATTCCTACTATAGGACCAATATTTTTAGCCATATATAATGTAGGTATTTCTGTTACATATGTATTTTTTATATCAGATAATATCCCCATATTCAAAGTCATAGCTGCAATCATAAATACTATTCCACCTAAAACGCCTCCCCATATACAGTTAGTCTTGTTTTTTGCAGTTGCTCCTACTCCTACTAAAAATGGTGTAGCAATTATTAAATTTAATCCACTATATATGATTGCTGTCATCCACCAATTATCTATTGCTTTTGTTAAGTTTAATGTTCCTATTATTTCATTAGCTATATAAAATGAGTCTATATTTCTAGATATAGTAACAAGCCCAACACCTATAGATATTATTGCTATTACTGGACCTATATTACCTAATATGCTTATAACTTTATTTATTCCCAGAAGAACTGAGCATAATGTTATTATAGCTAAAATAAATGATCCAAGATTTTTGCTTATTCCATAGTATTCACTTATAGATGCTCCTGCTCCAGATAACATAATTACAAAACTACAAAAGAAAAATAATGGCATAAAGTTTTTAAATAATTTTCCTATATGTTTTCCACATAAATATGTAAATATATCATTACTAGACTTTAATTTTTTCTCATTTCCTATCCCAAATAAACTTGCACCGCAATAAGCCATTATTCCCATACATATAGTATTAGACAATATACTTATCATTCCATGAGCTGAGAAAAATTGCATGATTTCTTGTCCTGTAGCAAATCCTGACCCTATACATACTGATATATATGTGCCTGCTAATTGTAAAATTTCTTTAATATTACCTTTATTTTTCATACTACATCCTCCTAAGCATAACTCCCTTGTAAATATATATGCTTGTTCGGCATATTAATACTAAAATTTTCCTCATTCTAAATAACAAATAGATAAAAATAATCTACTTTTTTTAACTAATAAAAAATAAGGTATATGTAAACTACAAATACCTTATTTTTTATATAATTTCTATTTTTCTAATGCTTCCATTCTTAATATTTCTGCTTTATCAGTTCTTTCCCATGGAAGGTCTATATCACATCTTCCAAAGTGTCCGTAAGCAGCTACTTGCTTATATATTGGTTTTCTCAAGTCTAAGTCTCTTATTATTGCACCTGGTCTTAAATCAAAGTTTTTATTAACTAATTCAACTAATTTCTCTTCTGAAACTTTTCCTGTTCCAAATGTATCTATAAATATTGATAATGGTCTAGCGACACCTATAGCATAGGCTAATTCTATCTCACACTTATCTGCAAGACCTGCAGCAACTATATTTTTAGCAACGTATCTTGCAGCATATGCAGCTGATCTATCAACTTTTGTAGGGTCTTTTCCTGAGAATGCTCCTCCACCGTGTCTAGAGTATCCTCCGTAAGTATCTATTATTATTTTTCTTCCTGTAAGGCCTGTATCTCCTTGTGGTCCTCCTATAACAAATCTTCCTGTTGGATTGATGTATATTATAGTTTCTTCATCAAGCAATTCTGCAGGTATAACCGCGTTTATAACATGCTCTATTAAATCTTTTCTTATCGTTTCATTATCAACTTCTTCTCCATGTTGAGTTGATATAAGTATTGTATGAACTCTAACTACTTTAGCTCCATCATATTCAACTGT
>CAJFPU010000095.1 GCA_904418825.1 uncultured Romboutsia sp.
GAAGTGCTATACCAAACTTATTTAAAAATAAGTTAGCTCTTGAAGTAATAGCAATAACAGGTATATTACAAGTTTTATTTACACAAATATTTAACAAGTTTTTTAACTCTGTACCATTAACTACATTTATGTGGATTAAAATAATATTATTATCATCAACAATATTAATTGTAAATGAAATTGTAAAATATCTACTTAGAATAGTAAAAAAGATAATATAAAAAAGTCGTTATAAACGACTTTTTTTGTATTACAAAATATTATTAATTAAATATATATTTTATAAAAAAATGGAAAATATAGATATTATAGAGATAAATACTAATGGAGGTAATATTATGGAAAATAATATGGCAATAGAATATCCAATGTTTTGTTATCAATGTGAACAAACTGTAGGAGGTAAAGGATGCACTAAAATGGGTGTATGTGGGAAAACTCCTGAAATAGCAGCACTTCAAGATTTACTTATATATCAAATAAAAGGAATAAGTTGTTACGCAAAAGAATTAGTTGAAAAAGGTGAAAATGTAGATAAAGATATAGTTACTTTTATAGAAAATAGTTTATTTACAACATTAACAAACGTAAATTTTGATGCAGATGTTCATATTGAAATGTTAAAAAAATCTCAACAAATAAAAGAATCGTTAAGAAGTAAGGTTGGAAATATAAAAAATAATACAGACCACGCTACATATAATTTAAGTGATACAAAATCAGAAATGCTTAAAGATGCTAAAAAAGCAGGTATAATGTACGATCAAAATTTAGACCCTGATATTCGTTCTTTAAGACAAACTATTGTATATGGATTAAAAGGTATTAGTGCTTATGGACATCAAGCAAGAGAACTAGGATATTATGATGATCAAGTAGATAATTTTTATGTAAGAGCTTTAGAAGCAACGACTGATGATAATTTAGGAGTAGAAGAATTAATAAGATGGACTATGAGAACAGGAGATATGAGTGTGGCAGTAATGAAAAAATTAGACGAAGCTAACACTACAACTTATAAAAATCCATCTCCTCAAAAAGTAAATGTTCATATTAAAAAAGGTCCATTTATAATCGTATCAGGACATGATTTAAAAGATTTAGAAATGTTACTTAAACAAACAGAAGGAAAAGGTATAAATATATATACACACGGAGAAATGATACCATCTCATGGTTATCCAGAACTAAAAAAATATTCTCATCTTGTAGGAAACTTTGGTGGAGCTTGGCAAGATCAACAAAAAGAGTTTGATAATATACCAGGATGTATACTTATGACGACTAACTGCTTAATGAGACCTAGAGAAACTTATAAAGATAGAATATTTACAACTAGTGTTGTAGGATGGGATGGAGTTAAACATATCAGCAAAAATGAAGATGGAACAAAGGATTTTAGTGAAATAATTGATAAAGCATTAGAACTTGGAGGATACATAGAAGATCAAGAACCACATGAAATATTAGTTGGTTTTGGACATAATGCTACATTAAGTCATGCAGACACTATAGTTAACGCTGTTAAAGAAGGAAAGATAAGACATTTCTTTTTAATAGGTGGATGTGATGGAGCTAGGCCAGGTAGAAATTATTATACAGAGTTTGCTAAAAAAGTTCCAAAAGATTGTGTAATACTTACATTAGCATGTGGAAAATACAGATTTAATAAATTAGAATTTGGAGAAGTTGCAGGACTTCCAAGATTATTAGATGTAGGTCAATGTAATGATGCATATTCAGCAGTTAGAATAGCAACAGCACTTGCAGATGCTTTTGACACTGATGTAAATGGATTACCTTTATCTTTAATAATATCTTGGTATGAACAAAAAGCGGTTGCTGACTTATTGGCATTATTATCATTAGGAATAAAGGGAATATACTTAGGCCCAACATTACCAGCATTCTTAAGTCCTAATGTTCTTCAATATTTAGTTGATACATTTGATTTAAGAGTTATAAGTACTCCAGATGATGACTTAAAATCTTGTTTACAGCAAGGGGTATAATTTAGTAATTAAATTATACACATAAAAAATATTGTATAAAAAGAGTATGTATTTAGATACATGCTCTTTTTTACATATAAGGAAATTATTAATTAAATTTTCTGATGATATTATGAACATAAGCAATATAAATAAATTTAAAAATTATAAATTAAAAAAAGATATAAATATCTATAACTAATCATATAAATATTATTGACAAGCAAAATAATAAGGGGTGATATATTTGGAATTATTAGTAACCATAGTATTTGGGATTTTAGTAGCTTACATATTATATTTTTTTATAAAAGAAAAACAATATTCAAAAGAATCAACGCTTGGAAATATAGCATCAACAATAGGTGTACTTGGAACTTTTGTAGGTATATCAATAGGATTATGGAAGTTTAATCCAAATGACATTACATCTAGTGTACCACTTTTATTAAGTGGTATGAAAATAGCTTTTGCAACATCTATAATAGGAATGACAGCATCGATATTTATGAAATACATTGCTTTAAAAAATGAAGATGAAGAAAATATAGATGATATAATTCAATTATTTAATACTATGATAAGCGAAAGTAGAAATGTAAATAACACACTTATAGAAAATCAAAAACAAACTGAAAATGTATTAAATAAAGTAAGTGAAATATGGTCTAAGCATCAAGAAAATTTAACATTAGAATTAAAAAATGAAATAATAAATTTAAATGATAATACAATATCAAAACAAGAAGAGCTTATAAGAGAATTTAAAAAGCTTGGAGAATGTTTTACATTTTTAAATAGTGGAGTAAATAATTTATTAATATGGCAAGAAAACTATAAAGAAACTATAGAAAATACAAAACAAGAATTAGAAATAGTAATTCAGACTATACATAATACAGACAAATCAATAGAAAGTATTTCTAAAAACTCATCACTTATAAAAGAAAATAATGAAAATTTAAGTGAAGTACTTAAGGAAATCAATAAAACTCAAAATATAATAATACAGTCAAATAAATCTATAATTGAAATATCAAATGAAGCAAAAGAATCTATACCACAGATAAATGAACATTTCACAAATATAGATAATCGTACAAAAGAAAGTACAGCTTACCTACAAACTGCAATTTCAGAAAATATAAATAATATAAATATATATCTACAAAAAATAACAGAAGATGTATTAGCAAGAACTACACAATCAATATATGAAAATAATAGACAATTTAAATATGAAATATCAGAACATATAACTCAATGTAAAATGATAGTATATAGCTTAAAAGATTTAATACCAGATATAAATGAACATTTATTAGCTACACAAAAAAGATTTAATAAAACACTACTACACTTTAATGAAGAAGTACAAAATTCACTTAAAGAAAATACATTTGAGATCAATAAACAAATACAAGTATTAAAAGAAGCTACAATTAATATAAATAATACATTAGATGATAACATATCAGAGTCTACAAAGAGACTAGAAAGTATAACTATAGCAACTTCAAATCAAATAAAAACTATGGCAGAAGAAATGGAAAAGTTATGTACTAGAAAAATAGAAAAACTAGACAATATATTAATAGAAGAATTTACAGATGCACTAAGTTGTTTGGCTGGTCAACTAGTGACTATATCAGAAGGATTTTCGCAAGATTATTATAAATTATTAGAGGAAATAAAAGATGCATTTTCAAAAACATACATATTAGGAAATACAATAGATAACGAAAGTATCTCAAAAGGAGATAAATAAAATATGAGCAAATTAGATAAATTTAAAAGAAAAGATAAAAATAGCGATAATGTATGGTCATCAATATCTGATTTAATGTCAGGGCTTATGATAGTTTTTTTATTTATATCAGTTATCTTTATGAGTAAAGTAATAGATGAAAATACAAATATAAAAAAACAGCAACAAACTGTAGAAAACATAGTTACAACATATGAAGAAAGCAAAGAAAATATCTATGAAGATTTATACAATGAATTTGAAGGTGATATGGATAAATGGCATATGGAAATAGATAAAGATGGAACAATAAGATTTAAAGAACCAGAAGTATTCTTTAATAAAGGAGAATCAGAACTTAAAATTCAATTTAAAGATATATTAGATTCATTTTTCCCAAGATACATAAATGTAATTTATGAAAATTACAAAGATAAAGTCACAGAAATTAGAATAGAAGGTCATACATCTAGTGAATGGGAAGAAAGAGAAGATACTAAAACTGCATACTTTAAAAATATGGAACTATCTCAAGATAGGACTAGAAATGTATTAGAGTATGTTATGAATATGCCTAGTCTTAGTAAATATGAAGAGTGGTTAATAGATAATATTACAGCTAATGGTATGAGTTATAGTCATAGAATATATAATAATGGTGTGGAAGATAAAGATGCATCTAGAAGAGTTGAATTTAGAGTTATAACTAATTCTGAAAAAACTATTAATGATATTATAGATAATTATAAAGAATAAAAAATAGGAGTGTGTAGATAATTTTGGTATAGAATACACAAAATTATCTACACACTCCTATATTAAATGACTTATCCTTTTGATTTTAATAAATTTAATTGTTTATTAGCATTATTCTTATCTTTATAATTTCCTACAACTAGTATATAGTATATTTCTGAACCTTTTTTTACTGTAGATATAAATGAATTTATATTACTATTTTTTAACTTATTAACTTCTTTTTGTGCTAAATTTTTATCTGAATAATTAATAGATACAACTTTATAAATAATATTTTTTAATTTATTTCCCTCTTTAGATTTATAAGACACATAAAAATAGGTACAAATACCTATACAAATTGCCTTTGCACATTTTCTTCTAAAAGAATCACTTTTTAAAAGTTCTGCTTTGTTTTTATTATCACCTTAATTATATAATATTTTTAAAAATGGAAAATGTGATTAAAACTTATTTAAGTTTAATAGTAAGTTGTAAGCAAAAAATTGATATGATAAAATGTGATTAACGATATATAAGTAAGGAGAAAAATACAAGATGTCTATAAATATATTAGATGAAATTTCAGATGGAAAATTATATGATATTGAAGATATAGTAAAAGCAGATACATGTGGTTGTAATGGATGCAGTGATTGTTGTTGTGATGTTGGAGAATTAGTAGTCCTTACACCGTTTGATATATATGAAATAGTCAATTACTTAGGAATTGAATTTGATAAATTATTAGGAGATAAAATCCAATTACGCAAAAATAATAAAATTTTATTACCGTATTTAAAAATGCAAGATAATAATAAAAAATGTAAATTTTTAAATACAGAAAATAGATGTATGATTCATTCTAAACGTCCAAATATATGTCGCTTATTCCCACTTGGAAGAGTATACAAAGAGGATGATTTTAAATATTTTTTACAAGTTGGAAATTGTCGTAAAGATGATTTAAAAGATGTTAAAGTAAAAGAATGGATAGGAATAAAAGATTATGAAGAAAATAAATTATTTATATTGCAGTGGCATAATTTTATTAAAGCTCTAAGTTTTCGTTTAAAATTTGTAAGAGATGAAAAAGAAATTGAAAAAATTAATCAAACTTTATTAGATAGTTTCTATCGTATTAAAATAAATGAAGATGAAAATTTCTATACTGAATTTTTCAAAATCTTAAAACAAATAAAAAATGAATTTGGTATTATTTAATACAATAAAAAATTATAATAAAGATAAAAATATTGAAATATATGACATAATACTGATTTTTAGAATAAATTATATATAGATTATAAAGAATTTTTACTTTAAGCTTATATTAAATAAAAAATAACATAAAATAATATATTCTAGTAGAATAATTATTAAGAAGAAATAACAGGAGATAGATTTATGAAATTAAATAGAAATGATGAATGTTGGTGTGGTAGTGAAAAAAAATATAAAAAATGCCACATGGAATTTGATGAAAAATTACAATTCTTAAAAGAAAAAGGATTTGAAGTTCCATCTCATAATATTATAAAAACTAAAGAGCAAATAGAAAAAATAAAAGAAAGCGCTAAAATAAACAATGCAGTATTAGATTTAGTAGCAGAGAATATAAAAGCTGGAATGACTACAGAAGATATAAATAAATTGGTACACGATTATACAATATCTCAAGGTGCAGTTCCAGCACCACTTGGTTATCATGATTTTCCTAAAAGTGTATGTACATCTATAAATGATGAAATATGTCATGGAATCCCAAGTGATAATAGAGTATTAAAAGAAGGAGATATAATAAATGTAGATGTGTCAACAATATATAATGGATATTATTCTGATGCATCAAGAATGTTTATGATAGGAAATGTTAGTGAAGAAGCTAAGAGATTAGTGGAAGTAACTAAAGAATGTTTACAAAAAGGTATAGAAGCTGTTAAACCTTGGGGCCATTTAGGTGATATAGGTGAAGCGATAGAAAAACATGCTAAAGCTAATGGTTATTCTGTAGTTGAAGAATTTGGAGGACACGGAATAGGATTAGATTTCCATGAAGATCCTTTTGTTTATCACTACAAAGGAGAAAAGGGAATGATATTAGTTCCAGGTATGATATTTACTATAGAGCCTATGATAAATCAAGGCATTTCAGATTTATATATAGATGCAGATAATGGGTGGACATCATATACTGATGATGGAAAATTATCAGCTCAATGGGAACATATGATATTAGTTACAGAAGATGGAGTAGAAATATTATCTTATTAAGTTAATAAATTGATAATATATAATAAAAAAGAACTGAAAATAGTTTGAACTGATACCTAAAATGTAGACAGTTTAATAGAGTGTGTAGATAATTTTGTGTATTCTATACCAAAATTAAAGAACAATAATTATTTATTTTGAAAGGCTATGAATTTATAGTCATAGCCTTTTTTAGGTATTTTTTCCATTTTTGCAAAAAAAGATACCCCTCTAATAAAAAATCATGGATTTTTTTGAAATTATATATTTAAAGATTACATTCTATCTTCAAAATATATACTTAAATGAGCTAATATCTGAT
>CAJFPU010000096.1 GCA_904418825.1 uncultured Romboutsia sp.
TATTTATAGCTTTCATAGCATCTTCAAAACTTCCGTCTTTTAAATCAAGTCTTAATATAAGATGTGGATATATAGGTATATTATGTTTTTTCATAGCATTTTTAAAACCTTTAATTTTATTATCAACAGAAGATGAATTTCTGTTATTAGTAAGCAAAACTATATTCTTACAACCATTATTTATAAGTTCTTCAGTTGCATAAAATCCACCATTATAATGATCAGATTCAACACAATAGTAGTCTTTATAATCTTTATTATTTATAAATACAATAGGTATATTTCTTTTAATATAATCAGCTGGATTAATAGAAATTGAAGAAATACAAATAATACCGTCTACTAATTTAGAGTCTAAACTTTTAAAATAACTTTTTTCCTTAATTTCATCTTGGTTAGTATTACATATAAATACAGAATAGCCATAACTAAAAAAGTATTTTTCTATTTCTAAAACTAATTCAGAGAAAAATCCATTATTAACATCAGGAACTATCACACCAATGGTTTTTGATTTACTACCTCTTAGACTTTTAGCAGCCATATTAGTTGTATAATTGTATTCATTTACTATTTTCATAACTTTTTCACGAGTTTGTTCTGAAAAGCGACCATTATTATTTATAACTCTAGATACTGTAGCAACAGAAACTCCACTAAGCTTTGCAATTTGCTTTATAGATATATTTTTGTTTTGGTTCATATTTTCTCCTTTATTAGATATTAAATACCCATAATCATAAAGTTATAATATCAAAGTTAATATATAAAGTAAATAATCATATAGTTTGTTTGAAAAATATTGACAGTAATAAATAATTTTGCGATAATCAAGATATAAAGTAATGAGTAAACGATTACGCTAAATTACATTTTATTTAAATGAGTAAACGATTACTCTTATTATACAGATTAATTTGGAGGATATATATGAATAGTAAACAAATAGCTAACATGATAGACCATACAATATTAAAGGCTACAACAACTAAAGAAGATGTAGTTAAAATATGTAATGAAGCAAAAGAATATGGATTTTTCTCAGTTTGTATAAATCCAGCAAATATAGAATTAGCAAAAGAAGAGTTAAAAGGAAGCGATGTTAAGGTATGTACAGTAATAGGTTTCCCTTTAGGTGCAAATACTTCAGCTGTTAAAGCATTTGAAACTAAAGATGCAATAGCTAAAGGTGCAGATGAAGTAGATATGGTTATAAACATAGGTGCATTAAAAGATAAAAACTACGAATTAGTATATGAAGATATAAAAGCAGTAGTAGATGCAGCTAACAAAGAAGCATTAGTAAAAGTTATAATAGAAACTTGCTATTTAACTGATGAAGAAAAGAAAATAGCTTGTGAACTTGCAGTTAAAGCAGGAACTGATTATGTAAAAACTTCTACAGGATTTGGAACAGGTGGTTCAACTCCAGCTGATATAAACCTTATGAGAGAAACTGTAGGAGAAAATATAGGAGTAAAAGCATCTGGTGGTGTTAGATGTGAAGAAGATGCAGTTAAGGTAATAGATGCTGGAGCTAGTAGAATAGGGGCTAGTGCATCAATTGCTATAGTAAGTGGAGATAAGTCATCTAAAAGTGACTATTAATATTAAATAAAATTAAAATAATAAAAATATATTATATAAAAACCTCTAAAGTATAAATACTATACTTTTAGAGGTTTTATAAATTAGAATGATTAGTTAAAATATTTACCTTTATTTATTAAATAGATAAGGATTTAAATCTTTATCATTTAAATCTATACCTAAATAGTAAATTACATTATTTTCTAGTAAATAATAAACATATCTTGATGTATCAAATCCTATTTTATCATTAGACATAGTATATAGATTAGTTCTAAAAATTTGAGTGTTTCCAAACTTTCTATAAAGTGAAAAATTTCTTTTAAATCTTTTATCAATAATAGTATTAGTGTTTTTGAAAGCTTTAATAAAAGGTACTTCATTTATAACTTTGTCATTTAAATAAATACATTTTAAGTCAAAACTTTCATTTTTACCATTTGATAGATTTTCCCATAAATTTATAAGGTTACAGCTTTTTAATAGCTCTAGGCCTACAGTAGGAGGGACAACAATTAAGTTAGAAGAAGTTTCTATACTCTCATTACCATCATTCCAAATTATACTAAACTCATCATCTTCAACAAAATAGATTAATCCAATTTTATTAGCATTTTCTTTATGAGCTACTATATCCCCCACATCAAATTTAGATTTGTATTCACAATCTTTAGGCAATATTAAATTTCCATTGCTCACAGTAAATTTAGATACAATATCTTTTTTTTCTAATTCTTCTTTTGTTATAAAATTCATATTATTCCTCCTAACATTTTCCTATTTAAAATATATATGATTAAATAAATTTATTACTAGGAAATAAAAGATATATTTATATAATAACCAGTGCATATGTAAAATAATTAATAATTTATATTGTTTATAAATTTTGCTATGTTTTCAGTATTATTACTACACCCTAAACTTAATACTGGTACTAAATATATGGCTATAATAATTCTTTTATTTATTTTCCATAATATATTTTCTTTCTTATTTTTACTACGTTATTTACTAGAATTTTGTTAATGTAAATTTTAAATATGATAATGTATAATAAATAAAGCTAATATATACTTTAATTCTAGCAGAATTGATTAATATATACATTATCAAAATGAAAAAATATAATTAATTTTACAATTTTTTTTATTTAATTGAAGCAATTTAAACCAAGATGAGTAATTATTGAGTTATCTTATATATGATTAACTACAAAGTTAGATAATATATCCTAAATTTTAAATATTATTAAGTGCTAATAGAATAAAGGATATTAACTATATAAGTTAATAGATATAAATTCTAAAATTTGTTTGAAAATAATTATCATTTTAATTATAATAAAATTAAATATAACTAGATAAAGTATAATTATTTAGTATTATACACAATAAATTAATTAGGAAAGTGGTGAGATTTAATGTGGATATTATATGCATTTGCTTCTGCATTATTTGCAGGGTTAACAGCAATTTTAGCTAAAATAGGAATTAAAAATGTTGATTCAAATGTTGCAACAGCAATACGAACAATTATTATATTAATTTTTTCCTGGTTGATGGTTTTTGTAGTAGGTTCATTTAACACTATATCAGATATAAGTAATAAAACATTGATATTTTTAATATTATCAGGACTTGCAACAGGAGGATCGTGGTTATGCTATTTTAAATCACTTCAACTTGGAGATGTGAATAAAGTAACACCTATAGATAAATCTAGCACAATACTAACTATGATACTTGCATTTATAATGTTAGGTGAGAATCTTAACATTACTAAAATGCTTGGAATGATAGCTATTGGTATAGGTACATATATGATGATTATAAAAAAAGATACGGATGAAAAATTAATAGAAAATAATAAATGGATGTTTTATGCAATATTATCAGCAGTATTTGCAAGTTTAACATCTATTCTTGGGAAAATAGGCATATCAGGTATTGAATCAAATCTTGGAAGTGCAATTCGTACAATAGTAGTTCTTATTATGGCCTGGGTAGTAGTATTTGTAACTAAGAAACAAAATGAGATAAAGGATATAGATAAGAAGAGTTGGATATTTATATGTCTATCTGGTATAACAACAGGACTTTCTTGGTTATGTTATTACAAAGCACTTCAGGATGGAGAGGCTAGTGTTGTAGTTCCTATAGATAAATTAAGTATATTGGTTACAGTGGCATTTTCTTATGTGTTTTTAAAGGAAAAGTTAAACAAGAAATCCTTCATAGGACTTATTATGATTGTAATTGGAACATTGATATTATTAGTATAGATATATTAATATTAATAAGCTCTATAATTTTTTCGTATGAGTTTTTAGCATAACTATAACCTTCTTTATATAAAATATTAACTCCATACCAAATATAAATTTAGTTTTTATAACCCCCCCCGTCGTAAAATACGACGGGGTTATTTATTTTATAAGACAATGAATTTTTTTGACGATATTTAACTTGAGCGAAGTAAAATTTTCATGAAAATAGTTGACAAAAAATATAAATACTAATAGAATGTATAGAAATAAATATTTCGTATAATCCCAATAATAAGGTTTGGGAGTTTCTACCAAGAACCGATAATTCTTGATTACGAAGAAAAGTTGTATATACAATACAGCTTTTCTTTGTAATTAGGAATTTTTTTATACAAAAAAACAAAATAGTAACATATATAATAAAAATATTAGGAGGGTATATATATGATAAATAAGCTACCAAAAATAGAATTACATTGTCATTTAGATGGAAGTGTTAGAGTGGATACAATTATAGATATAGCTAAAAAAGAAGGCATAAAATTAGATTCATATAAAAGATGTGATATTGAAAAATTGGTTCAAGTTCCAAATGATTGTACATCCCTAAATGAATATCTAAAAAGATTTGATTTACCTAATAAGGTTATGCAAAGTAGTGAAAATATAAAACGAATAACATTTGAACTTTTAGAAGACGCACAAAAGGAAAATATAAAATATATAGAAATTAGATTTGCTCCATTATTACACTTACAAAAAGGATTAAGTATAGAAGAGGTTATACAAAGTGCTATAGATGGGATAAATCAAGCACAAAGAATATACGATATAAAAGGAAACATAATACTATCTTGTATGAGAAATATGAGTGAAGATGATGCAATACTATTGATTGAAAAAGGGAGAAAATTTTTAAATAAAGGTGTAGTAGCTATAGATTTAGCAGGACCTGAAGAAGAAGGTTTTGCTAATAAATATAAAAGAGCAATAGAACTTGCAAGAAGTTATGGATATAATATAACAATACATGCAGGGGAAGCAGCAAGTGCTCAAAATGTCATAGATGCGATAAACATACTTAAAGCACAAAGAATTGGTCATGGAGTTAGAATAAAAGATATGAAAGATGCCTATGATTTAGTCAAAAAAACTGGAGTTGTTCTAGAAATGTGTCCAACTAGCAATATTCAGACTAAAGCAATTGAATGTTTAAATAAGTATCCATTATATGATTTTTATAAAGATGGAATAAAGTTAAGTATAAATACTGATAATAGAACAATATCTAATATAGATTTAAGCAATGAAATAAAAGTTATATCTGATGAATTTAACATGAGTAAAGAAAAGTATAAAGATATATATTTAAATACTATAGATGCTATATTTGCTGATGAATCTACAAAAAAATGGCTAAGAAGATTAATATAGTAAATCAAATTTTTATTATAAAGTTATAAATTAGGCATAGTTACATACTATTATAATAAACTAATAACTAAGTTTTTTAATAAATAATAGGGTGTCGGTTTTTACGACACCTTATTATATAATTACATCTTATCAGGAGATTTATATTCTACTCCTTTAGTATCTACTTTTATAGACTCAATTACAACGCTATTAATTGGTTTATCATTAGAGTCAGTTTCGACATTTTCTATTTTATGAACAATATCTAGGCCATTTATAACTTTACCAAAAGAAGCATATTGACCATCTAAATGAGGAGAATCTTTAGTAACAATAAAGAATTGACTACCTGCACTATTTTTATTTTGGCTTCTAGCCATAGATAATACACCTTCAGTATGAGCTAAATCGTTTTTAAATTTATTTTTAGTAAACTCACCATATATGCTATACCCAGGACCACCCATACCAGTTCCTTCAGGATCTCCACCTTGTATCATAAAATCTTTTATAATTCTGTGAAAAGTTAATCCATCATAAAAACCACTATTAGCTAAAGATATAAAATTGTTAACAGTATTTGGTGCTATATGAGGATATAATTCAGCCTCAATAGTTCCAAAATCTTTAACAACTATAGTAGCTATAGGAAGTTCATCTGGAGCAGTTCTAACTTCATCAGAGTAAGGTGCTTTAGATGAACATCCTACTAAAGCTAATGTGCCTGCAAGTAAGCTTGCTAAAAAACTTTTTTTACTTTTATTAGACATATTATTACCATCCTTTATTATAATTTACGAATATATTATAACATAAATTAAATTCATAATAGGTTAAGTATATAAAAATAGGGAATAAATAAAATAATGATATAAATTTTAATAGATATTTATTATAAATTACAATACAAAAATAACAATATATAATTTTTTTATGTATTAAAATATATCTAACCTTATATATTATTATTTTATTTATTCTTGAATAAAAATTAAAAGATATAATCAATAATGTATGATAACTAAGGAGTTGAAAATATGGAAAAATTAGCAACATTTGCAGGAGGATGTTTTTGGTGTATGGTAAAACCCTTTGATCAATATGAAGGGGTTAAAAAAGTAGTATCTGGATATACTGGAGGCCATACTAAAAATCCGACATATGAAGAAGTATGTAGTGACACAACAGGTCATATAGAAGCTATACAAATAACTTTTGATGATGAAATAATAAGTTATAATGAACTTTTGAATATATATTGGAAACAAATAGATCCAACTGATAGTGGTGGCCAATTTAATGACAGAGGTCATAAATATAAGACTGTGATATTTTATCATGATGAAGAACAAAAAGAACTAGCTTACAAATCTAAAAGAGAACTAGAAGAAAGTAAAATTTTTAATCTACCAATAGTAACAGAAATATTACCAGCTACAGTATTTTATGAAGCAGAGGATTACCATCAAGACTATTATAAGAAAAATCCTAATCACTATTATAGATATTATGTTGGTTCTGGTAGGTACTTCTTTACAAAAGAAAGTTGGGATAGAAATAACGTGGATAGAGAGTTATTAAAAGAAAAACTTACTCCAATACAATTTGAAGTAACACAAAATGATAAAACAGAACCACCATTTAAAAATGAATACTATGATAATAAAGAAGAAGGAATATATGTTGA
>CAJFPU010000097.1 GCA_904418825.1 uncultured Romboutsia sp.
AGGTTTTATCATATCGAATAAAAATAAATTTTACATTTTAAAGATAATATACTTATTATAATAGAGAAATACATAAATTGGGGAGGTATTTATGGGAAAATTAGTTATTGATTTAGGACATGGAGGTCATGATCCTGGAGCTATTGGACCAAATAAAACACATGAAGCAGATGTTGTTTTAGCTATAGGAAAGGAACTTAATGAATTACTTAAAAGTTATGAACTTGAAGTTAAATTTACAAGGCTATCTGATGTTTATTTATCATTGAGTGAAAGAGCCAGAATTGCAAATGATTTTAAAGCAGATTATTTTTTATCAATTCATATTAATTCAGCTACAGATAATAGTGTTAGAGGTGTTGAAGTTTGGCAGTATTCTAATAAAAATGATAAGTTAAATAAATTTTCTAATGGTTTATGTGAGGATGTAGCAAAGATTTTTAATGTTAGAAATAGAGGAATTAAGTTAAGCCAAAAACTTTCTGTACTTAAAAATACTAATATGCCTGCAGCTTTAATTGAGGTTGATTTTATTTCTAATGTTAATGCGGAAAGAGATTTAAATGTTAGTAGTAATATTAAAGCGGTAGCTCTAGCAATTAGGGATAATTTAATAGATTTATTTGAATTAGAATCAGTTACAAGTGATGTTTTATACAAGGTTTGTATTGGAGCTTATAAGGATAAAAATAATGCTATAAATCAGGTTAGATTGGCTAAGGAAAAAGGATTTGGAGAGGCATATATAATATGATATTAATTTATTTTGTCAAATGGCATATTTGACAAAGAGATTTTGACACGAATATATAAATAAGAAGAGTCGAGGTAGGAGATGTTTTGAGCAATGTGTTGGCGAATCACTTTTTATCCTACTTCAATTCTTTTTCTATCTATTTAATAAAAAATATAAATATTTCTAAAATTTAATATATCAAAATATACAGAAATGATTTGCGAAGTAATATATAATATTACAATAAGTAATATTTATTGGAGAGGATAATATGAACAAGGAACAATTCAAAAACTTAGATATATTAGCTCAAATAGAGTATGTAAACAACATACTAAAAGAAGGTAAAACATTAACTGCTTTTTCAGAAGAAGTTGAGATATCACGAAAGACTATAAGTAAAAATTTTGGTAAGGCCGGATATAAATATAGCCAGAGTAAAAAACAGTATATCATTGGTAATACTGATGTACAAGCGGGGGAACAAAAGAAATATTACAGTAATATTACAGATAGTAATATAAAAAGTACCCCGGAAGAAGTTAGTAATATTCCAGTAATAAATAATATTACAACCAATTTAGAGATATCAAATAATCAAAAAAATAGTCTTATATATCTAATTGACAATGTAGACAGAATAAAGGCAATACTAGATGGTCAAAATGAATATTACAAAGATATTACAGATAGTAATATTGAGAAAAAAGAAGATATTGTAAGAGATATATATAACTTCAAACAAGTAAAAAGAGACTATAGGGCAAAGACTTTAAAATTAGATGTAGAAGTTCAAAAAGGATTTGAGAAAATAGCAGAAGATCTAAAAGATAGTGGAGTAACTCAACAAGAGCTACTAAACTATATTCTAAATCAATACATTAAGTTTTATGAGAATATAAAATAAACTATCTTAATTAATTGCAGCTTAATTAAGATGGTTTATACAAAGTTATTAAAGTAAATTTGCCAGCTCAGAGGCTTTAAGTTCATATTTAAATTATACAGCTTTAATAACTAGTTGAATAGAAAAATTTTGATAAAAAAATCAAGGGGGAATATGAGTTATTTCAACATAACAAAGCCAAACTAAATAACGAACAATTCATAGATAAATAATTTTTACAAAAAGTAGTTCTAACACTTTCTGAAAATAGCTTTATAAACGATTCACGAGCAAGATATGAATATTAAATATATAAAAATAAAAAAATACACTTATTTAAATATAAGTGTAATTTTTTTACATTTTGTATATAATATTAATTAAGAGGTGATTTTAATGCTATTAAAAGTTAAATTGAATAATTTTAAATCATTCAAGAATTTAACAGAGCTTGATTTTAATGCTACTAATTATAAAATTTTAAATGATACAAATGTTTACAACAATGAAATATTAAAAGGAGCTATATTTGTTGGAGGAAATGCAACAGGAAAAACCAATATAATCCTAGCATTAAGAGTTTTGCTAGATATGTTATTTTCAGATAAAATAATAAATTTAGGTAAATATAAATGTATATTTTCAGAAGAAGTTTTAGTTGAACTAGGGTATGAGTTTAATATTGAAGAAAGTAATATAAAATATGATATATTCTATGATGTTAAAGAAAAAGTATTAGTTGAAAAATTATATTTAAATGATGATTTAGTTTTAGATAGAATAGGAAATAATGCTCAAAGCAAAATAACAGAATCTAAATCTCATACAGATTTAGATAATGATGTATTACTTTTAAGGACTATATATTTTAATACAAAATTTAGTAATTATAATATTTTAAAGAAATGGTTTGAGTTTTTATCAAACTCAGTATATTTAGATGCATCTCAAAGGATTATATCAAATTCTGATAAAAAAATAGTTCTTAATAAATATCTAGAAAATGAGGGTACAAATGAAATAAATGAATTCTTTAAAGAATATAAATTTAACCAACAAATTGAATACTCAAATCAATCAATTGGAAATTTTGTAACATTAAAATTAAATGACCAATCTACTAAAGAAATATTTTTTAAAAGAGATTGCATAAATGAGCCTATACCTTATGAATGGGAGTCTTTAGGAAATAGAAATTTAATAAATATGTTACCTGCTTTTTTCAAAGTAGTTAAAAATGGAGGTATGCTAATAATAGATGAATTTAGTAGCGCATTTCACAATGAGCTTGAAAGACTTTTAATAAAATATTTTATGAATAAGTCTAAAAATTCACAAGTTTTTATAGTATCTCACTCTACAAATTTATTATCAAATAGTATATTTAGACCAGATCAAGAGTATTCAGTAGACTTTTTTGAAAATGGAAGTGTTGTAAATCGATTTTCAAATGATAAGCCTAGAGAAGCACAAAATATAGAGAAAATGTACAATAGCGGATGCTTTGGTGGTAAACCAAATTATAAGCCTGAATATATGGAGTAATTATGGGTGTTAAATTAAATAAAGATAAACGTATTGGTAAAGTACTTTTTATAGTAGAAGGAGAAAGAACAGAGTTTTTAATACTTCGTAAGATATTTACAACAATATTTGATTACCAATTAGAAACTGAAAAAAGAAACAATAAATATAATATTTATAATAAAAAAGATAATCCTCTATCATCTATATTTGTAGTAAATAGTAAACAATCTCAAATAGAATCTTTAAATGACTATGAATATTTAGAAAAACTATATGTAAAATTGCAGGATGAGTATAAGTTTCCGGTAGATAATGCAAGTATATATTATATATTTGATAGAGATATTGAAACTAATAACTTAGATACTATTAAAGATTTGATAAATAAATTTAATAACTCAAAAGAATCTGACACCTATGATATACCAGGGCTTTTACTACTTAGTTATCCTTCACTTGAATCTTTTGTAGTATCAAATTTTCAACAAGATTCATTTAATTTAGAATTTAAGTTAGGATCAGAGGTAAAAGTATATGCTCATGAAAATAATTGCAATCATCAAAAAATCAGTGGAGAAACACTAAAGTTTGCTGTAGATGAAATGCATAAGGGATTAACTAAACTAAACGCACATAATTACGATTTAGATAATTTTTCTAAGACAAATGAAATTATAATTGATAATCAAGAAGAGTATTTTAAACAAAGCAATGTATACAGGTTATTAAGCTTATTATGTATAGCTTTAATAGATTTAGGATTAATAGAAGTAGAGTAATAAAAATAATATATAAAATTTTAGCTATTATTCTAATTTTTTAAGGGGACATTTGTATAAGGATTATATAAGAGCATCTAGGATAGGGGAGTATAAAATATGAAATTGTGTAAATTAACAATTAAAAACTTTAGAGGATTAAAAGGGGATCAAAATATCATAAATTTTGAAGATTCCAATATAATATTTTTAATCGGTCAGAATGATATAGGAAAATCAACTTTTTTAAAAGCATATGAGTTCTTTGTAAATTCTAAGCAGAAAGCTGAGAAATCTGATTTTTATAATTATGATGAAAGTAATAATATAGAAATAATAGGAGAATTTTTAAAGGAAGATTTTGATGAACAAAATGAAGAGTTTTCATCAAAAGAGCCAGATTGGATTGATAAGTGGGTAAATCCAGAAACAAATAGGATTGTTATAAAAAAGGTATGGGATAAGGCAGATAAGACTTTTACAAAGTATACATATAATCCTAGTGATGATGTAAAAAACTTCGTTAAAAATGGGTTTGGAGGGCTAGATAGTTTATTTACTAAATATGCACCAGAGCCGATATTTATAAATGCATTAGAAACAATAGAATCATTTGAAAAGAAAGTTAATGATATAATCGAAAAGGATTATTTGAAAAAGATAGAGGATAGATTTGCAGCTGAATATAAAGAAGCTTTTGATAAAATAACTCAGCTACAAAGAAAAATAACTGGATCAGATGATGTACTAGATTATAATGAGAAAATTAGTAGAATGTTTAATAATATATTCCCAGAACTAACATTAAAAATAGAACAGAAAGATGAGGAAGGTATAGATGTTATAAAAGCATTTAAAGGAAATCATTCTGTAAATGTTGTAAAGGAAGGTATAGAAAGAAAAGAAAATATAAATCAACATGGACATGGTATTATAAGACAAGCTTTATTCAATTTTATAGCATTTTTAAAGAATGATACAAGCTCTAATAGAAAGCAGTACTTAATTTTATTTGAAGAGCCAGAATTATTTATGCATCCTAAAGCTTCTAGATCTTTAAGAAAAGAGTTATATGATTTAGTTGAAGATAGTCCATTTCAAATACTGTGTGCTACACATTCTCCGATAATGGTTGATATATCAAAACCACATTCATCATTAGTAAGAGTTATAAAGGATGAGAATGAATATACAAAAACTTATCAAGTAGGTCATAATATATTCCAATCGGAAGAAAATAAAGATTATGTGCAAATGATAAATAGATTTAATCCATATGTATGTGAAGTATTTTACTCTGATGAAGTTATTTTGGTTGAGGGTGATACAGAAGCAATTGTATTTAGGCATATACTTGATAAATATTATAGTGATAGAGATATATATGTATTAAATACTGGTTCTAAAAATAATATGATTTTCTATCAAAAAATACTAACACACTTTAGTATAAAGCATCATGTAGTGCATGATAGAGATGATATGTTTAATAAAGTAGGAAATATAAATTCTGCTTGGACATTAAATTTAAGAATCTGGGAGCAAGTAGTTATGTCAAATCAAGTTGCATATGATGGTATATCAAGAAGGTATGTTCATGATAGTAATTTTGAAAGTGCGCATCCAGCATATACCTTAGATACTACGAAGGGTAAGCCATTAAGTGCTTATGAATATGCAAAAACCTTAACGATAGATGATGATGTGCAATGTATAAAAATTATTAAAGATATAATGGAAAACCAAGAGATAGTACATGATATGGATTATATAGAATCTTTAGTAGCATCAACTGCGGAAAATGAATAAATTTTAAACATAAGATTGTATCGTTAATTAATGGTGCAATCTTTTTAAATTCGATAAAGTTTGATAAATGAATTAGAATGGTTTATATGAAAATTAAAATATTGGAATTACTTAGATTAAAGATTATTTTTAATCTTAAAAAAGTCAAGTTTGAGCCGACGAACTTGACCTTTTTTATATTCAAATTGTATTATAAAATATAAAAAAAGACATCAATAGTGATCGCATCAGGAGGATAAAATGAAAAAAAGAGCAGTAGGATATTGTAGAATATCAACATTAATGCAAGTAGATAATACCTCACTTAAAGACCAAGAAGATAAAATTAGAATGTATGCTAAACTTCACGATATCGTGATAGATGAAATATTTATAGATAAAGCAGTATCAGGTAAATCTACAGATAGACCAGAGTATGATAAGATGATGGATTATGTAAAAGAAAATAATATAGATATGATTATAGTTTATAAAAATGATAGAATACATAGAAGTTTATATAATTTGTTAGCAATGATTTATGAACTTCAAAAGTATGAAGTAGCATTAGTTAGCGTTACAGAAATGTTTGATACATCAACACCTCAAGGGATGTTATTTCTACAGATGCTAGGAAGTTTTGCAGAGTTTGAAAGAGCTGTAATAAATGAAAGAACTCGTAATGGAAGAATAGCAAGACTTAATGAAAATAAGTGGGTAGGTGGTAAGCCAGCACTTGGATACAAAGTAAATAAGCAAGGTCAATTTGAAATAGATGAAGAAGAGGCTAAAATAGTTAAAGATATATTTAAATTAAGAACTAAGGGACTTTCATTAGCTAAAATAGGAGATAAGTACGGATACTCAAAGCAAAAAGTCGATTATATATTAAAGAATAAAAATTATATTGGAGTATTTAGATATCAAGGAAAGAAAGAAAAAAATAATATAACAATGGAAATAGAGCCTATAGTATCAAGATATATGTGGAATAAAGTCAATGGTAATAAATAGAATAGATATATTCATAGAAGTATAGCTTATACAATAAAAAAGCGACTAACCAAATACTATTGGATAGCCGCTTTTTTATTTGAAATGTAAACATCTAGTTTTTCTTTTTGAATATCATATATATAATTATCTATAAATTGACTTAACTCTAA
>CAJFPU010000098.1 GCA_904418825.1 uncultured Romboutsia sp.
ATTAGGTATCCTTCCTGTAAATTAGTTGAAATATAGTTTATATCTATATTATAGCCTATGTTATATATAATTAATCACGAAGTTAGCTAACATAGCCTATTACTTAAATATTTCTACGCTTCTATCTAAGATACCTGTAAAATATGCTATAACTAAACCATAATTAGTTATAGGAATATTCTTTTCTTTGCATAGATTAATTTTATTTACTACACTTTTTCTATTTACCATACATGCACCACAATGTATTACCATATCATACTTTTCTACATCTTCGTTGAAGTCATAACCTACTTTGTACTCTAAATTTAAATCTCCACCAGCAATTTTATTTAACATCCTAGGTATTTTTACTCTACCTATATCTTCATGAGATATATTGTGAGTACAACTTTCACATATTAATATATTATCTCCTGGCTTTAAATCTTTTAATTTTTTAGCTCCATCTAAAAAGTCACTAAGTTCTCCTTTTTGTCTTGCAAACAATATAGAAAAACTTGTTAAGTTTATATTTTTAGGAACTATTTTATCAACTTCTTTAAATGCTTGTGAATCAGTTATAACCAAATCTACATTTTTAATTTCTTTTAATGCTTCTTCAAGTTCTGTATCTCTTACAACATAAGTTTTTATTCCATGATCTAAACAATCTCTTATTACCTGAACTTGAGGAAGTATAATTCTTCCCTTTGGTGCTTCAGAATCTATTGGAACAACTAAAATTACAGTTGATCCATAAGAAAGTAAATCCCCTACTATAGGTTTATCTTCTTCATCTTGTTCTAAGTTTGTTATAAGTTCTTCTTTTAACTTATCTAAATTTTCATTTTTTATAGCAGATACAAATAGTGGATTATCAAATATATTATTTATATTATGTATTTCATCTTCACTTAATCTATCTAATTTATTTACAACAACCATATGCTTTATATTATATTTATTAGCTTCTCTTTTCCACTTTTTATAAGTATCTATATCTAAATTTTTTCCATCTACTACATATATAGCAAAGTCTAATCTCTTTAAATAATCTAAACTCTTTCTAACTCTTATTTCGCCCAATTGACTTTTATCCTCAAGTCCAGCTGTATCTATTAAAAGTATAGGTCCAAAAGGAATAAGTTCCATAGCCTTTTGAACAGGGTCTGTTGTTGTTCCTTCTAAATTTGATACTAAGGAAATATCTTGACCTAATATTTTATTCATTAATGATGATTTTCCACTATTAGTGTTTCCGTATATTCCAATATGTTTTCTATTTGCATTTGGAGTAGTATTCATTTTTGCCTCCTAAAGATAAAAATCTCTTTGTCCTTCTTTCATTTTTTTCATACTTTCTTTTGTTAATGACTTTATATCTTCTCTTTCTATATTTTCAACTTCTTTATCTATTATTTCTAAAGACTTTTTATATAACTCATCATCACCATAATCTAGAGTAAACTCAAGTAAAGTCATTAAAGCATTAGGTTCACAAACATATTTTATGTTACCTGATTTTGCTAGGCTCATAAATCTATCCCCTGTTCTTCCTTTTCTATAACAAGCTGTACAATAACTTGGTATATACCCGTCACTTAATAATTCTTTTAATATTTCTATTGGACTTCTATCATCATTTGTTTTAAATTGCTTACTCTCTTTGCCTTCTTCTCTTTCCTTATATCCACCAACACCTGTTGAAGAACCAGCTGATATTTGAGATACACCATATTTTAATAATTCTCTTCTCATTTTAGGAGTTTCCCTAGTTGAAAGTATAAGACCTGTAAATGGAACTGCTATTCTAAGTATAGCAACAATTTTTTTAAACATTTTATCATCTAGTAAGTATGGATAATTTTCTAAATTTACTCCATTTGCTTGTTGAAGTCTTGGAACTGATATCGTATGAAATCCTACTCCAAACTTTTCTTCTAGATGTTCATTATGCATCATAAGAGCTAGTACTTCAAATCTTGGATCAGCTAGTCCAAATAAAACACCGCCTCCAACATCATCAATACCTGCTTCCATAGCTCTATCAAAAGCTGTTAAGTGATAATTATAATCACCTTTTAATGACTTTGGATGTATTTTATTATAAGTTGGTTTATGATATGTTTCTTGGAATAATATATAAGTCCCTATACCTTTTTCTTTAAGTAACTTATAATTTTCTACAGTTGTAGCTGCAATATTTACATTAACTCTTCTTATTTCTCCATTATTGTTTTGTGTTTTATATATTGTATCTAAGCACTCTAATACATACTCTATAGGTGCATTAACTGGGTCTTCTCCAAGTTCAAGTGCTAATCTTTTATGACCCATTTGTTCTAATATCTTTACCTCTTGTGCTACTTCATCCATTGTAAGTCTTCTTCTATTAAATTTATTATCTCTTTTATAACCACAATAAATACAATTATTTACACAATAATCACTTACATAAAGAGGTGCAAATACAACTACTCTTTTTCCATATATATCTTTTTTTATTTCCCCTGCTAAAGAATATATCTCTTTTAAATCATTTTCATCTTCTGCTTGAAGAAGTATTGCTATATCTTTGTAATCTAATCCTTCTCTATTCTTAGCTCTATCCAAAACTTCTCTTATTTGCTTATTACTTGGATTTTTAGTTTCTTCAAGAACTTTATATATATATTCATGATTTATAAACATAAATATCCCCTCCCCCTTTATAAATCTTATATAAAATATGTATTTTTCCCTTTAATTTTTTATATAATATATTAATTTTATTAAAAATTATTTTTTAACAACTAAAATCTAAAATATTATTATTTTTGAAGTGTTTTTAACTTTAATATTAATTAATTGTAATTTATTATACTAATTAAATTATTATAAATAATAAATAAAGTTGTTTTAATTTATTATATTTTCTACCCAAATACATTCTAATTTAACATCTTTAATATTACATTTGAAGGTATTTTGTATTTTATTAAAATTATTTAAATTTTATAAACTTATTTAAAAAATAAAAAAACTTTATATTAAATTTATAAAAAAATAGAACATTATAAATATAAAATTTATAATGTTCTATTTTTTTATGCATCAAAATCTACATGATATTTTTTTTCAGGAGTGTTTATATCTATATAAGATAAATTAAAGTTTTCATCCATAACATCTATTTTAAATTCAAAAAATACATCATCTTCTTTTTTAGACATAAATATGTAACTTCCATTTTCTTTTTCTTCTATTTCATCACAAATTTCGTTATATATGTCTTCACCACTTACATATCCTAAGTATCCTGAATCTTTTATTTTTTCTTCTATTAGTCTATATATTTCTTCCATAGTAATACCTTCTTTCTATAGTAACTAAATTTAATCCTACCAATAATTTATTGTTTTTTCAATAGATTTAATTTAATTTTAAAATATTATTTGGTATTTAAATATTTTTATCATTATATACTATCAATATACCTAATATAATTTATTTATACATTAATATATAAATCAATTTTTTACATTTTATATTATACAAACTATATTTTATAATATTATAATAAATTTACATCCTTTTCCTAGTTCACTTTCAACATATATTTTCCCATTATGCATATCTATAATTTGCTTAGTTATAGTTAGACCTAATCCACTACCACCTTTAGATTCCACATTTTGGTCAACAACTTGATTAAATCTATTAAATATTGAGTCATGGTATTTTTTATCTATACCAATTCCTGTGTCTTTTACTATTATCATTACTTTTTCATCTAAATCTTTTATAGTTACTTCAATAGTTCCACCTTCTGGTGTAAATTTAGCTGCATTACTGACTAAATTAACTATACATCTTTCAATTTCATACTCATCACATTTAATCATCTTTTCTTCGATTTCAGGGTCTATAATAAGCTCTATACCCTTTCTTTCTATATAATCTTTTAGTGATAATGTAGCTTCCTCAACTATATATACTATATCATTTTCTCTTATATTTAATTGATATGATCCCGATTCTATTTTAGTCGTATCTATTATGTTATTTATTAGATTTAATAATCTCTTTGCATTTCTTCTCACTACCTGCATATATCCGTTTAATTTATCCTGTCCTATTCCATCTTTAGATTTATTAAGTTCAGTTACAAGTTGCTCAGTAGAGGAAATAACATTTAGAGGTGTTCTAAGCTCATGAGATAAATTTACAAAGTAATTATTTTTTCTTTTTTCTAACTCAATTACTTTTTTCAATAATTTATCATTTTTCTCCATTTCCTTAGTTAATTGTAAAGTTTTATTTTTTACAAGATTATCAAGTCTTTTTACATTTGTAATTGTTCTATATATAGCTAATATTATAACTATCAAATATATTAATATGGCTACTTTACTTTTCCAAAACGGGGGCTTTATAGTGAACTTTACCGTACTTTCATCACTTACTTTCCCACTATAACTTCTTGCTTTTATTTTTAACGTATAATTTCCTGGGTCTAAATCGCTATAATTTATATTATTGCTTTTAGATATATCCCAGCTGTCATTTACACCTTCTAGCTTATACATATATTGTATATTCTTAACATTTTTATAATTTGATATAAAAACACTTATATTTATAGTATTTTCATCATATTTAAATACTTGTCCATTTATATCTTTATAAACTTTTCCATCAACTTTAAATTCATCAAATATAACATTAGGTACATATTTTAATCTATTAGTATCATTTGGTCTAAATATATTTAATCCATTAGTCCCTCCAAAGAAAAGTTCACCACTTTTATTTTTATAATATGCTCTTCCATTAAACTCATTTCCTTGAAATCCATCAATAATATTAAAAATTTCAAATGTCATTGTATTAGTATCTAATTTAGATATTCCTGAGTTTGTACTAGCCCATAAATTATTATTATCATCTACCAATAATCCATAAACCGTATTATTAGATAATCCATCTTTTTCTGAGTATCGTTCAAAAGTATTATCAAATTGATTTAATTTATTTAGTCCATAACTAGTTCCTATATAAAGATTTCCTTTTTTATCCTCTGCAATAGATCTTATATTATTACTACTTATAGATGTTTTATCATCTTTAATATTTCTATAGTTTTCTATAGTTTTTTTATATGGATCTATTTTAACTAATCCACCATCTATAAAGCACCCTATCCAATAATTTTCTTTACTATCTTCATATATTACTTTTATATATTGATCCTCAATATTATGCTTTGTTAGTATATCAGTTATATCTATAATTTCATTAGTATTAGTATTTAGTATGCTAACACCGTTGGCTGTTCCTATCCATATGTTCTTTTTGCTATCTGCAAATAAGGCTGTTATAATATTATTACAAATGCCATCTTCTGTAGTATAAGTATTAATAGTTTTTAACTCTTTATCCACTTCATTTAATCCATTTTTTGTAGCTATATATATCTTGTTATCAATTCCAACTATATCATTTATGTTATCATCACTTATAGGATAGTCTTTTGATGTCTTATTTAAATGTTTTATATTATTATTTTTTCTATTTATTATATTGACACCTTTTGAATTAGTACCAACCCATAGTAAACCATCTTTATCTTCATAAATCCCATGTATAGAGTTATCACTCATACCATTTTCATCAAATGGGTCTTTCTTATAATGTTCTATATTTGTATTTGGGTCAAACATACTTATTCCTGCATATGTTCCAACCCAAATTAATCCACTTTGATCTTCCTGAATACTAAATATTTCATCATCAACTAAACTATTTTTATCATATATTTTATTTCTATATGTGGTGAAATTTTCTGTTTTATCATTATATTTAGCAAGTCCATTATCGGTTCCTACCCATAAATTACCTGAATCATCTCTTAAAATATCCTTTACATAATTTCCTGGAAGTGATTTTTCATCGCTATGATTATTTTTATATTGTTTAACTTCATTAGTATTTATATCTATTCTATTTAATCCTTCTTTTAATGCTCCTGCCCATATATATCCTTTTGAATCATATCTTACTACGTAAATATCATTTTCACTTATATTAAATTTACTATTTCCCTCTTTAAAGCTAACTATATTCTTTTTATTTTTTATATCAATTTTATCTATACCATTATTTGTAGCAACCCAAATATTTTGATTTTCATCTTCAGCTAAAGAACGTATATACTGACTACTTAATTCATTCTCTTTATTAAAAATTCTATAGAATTCATCCTTCTTTTCATCATATATATTTAACCCATCGGATGTTCCTACTAAAACATCTCCTGATTTAGTTATTAATATATCTCCAATGTTATAATGTGATAATTTTTTTCTTCATCATTCATATTATAGTTAGTTATTGTATCAGTTTTTGTATCTATTTTACTTAATCCATTAGCTGTTCCTACCCATATATTTCCTGATTTATCTTGCTTTATATCTACAATATAATTATTTGTAATACTATTTTTTGACTCTTCATCATGCTTGTATATTTTAAATTCATATCCATTGTATCTACATAATCCATCATTAGTTCCTAACCACATATATCCTTTATCATCTTGAATTATGGTTTCAACAGTTCCTTGTGAAAGACCATCTTCGCTAGTTATATTCTTGAAATTTATATTTGTATATGCTGATACATAAACTATATTTGTAGTTATTATCAAACTAATTAACTCGTTGTGCTAGTTAATTTTTACAATAATAAAACTCTAACAAATATAGTAACCTAAGATTATCACATAAAATTCAAAGGATGGTTACTA
>CAJFPU010000099.1 GCA_904418825.1 uncultured Romboutsia sp.
ATAGTTCCCATCACAGAAACAAATATAAATGGAGATGGAACTTATTTATGGGATAGAGATGGTGTTATAAATAAAACTAATATAAAAATAATCAATGAAAAGTCAAACCCTAATACTGATTTTACTACTCATTGGGCAAAGTCTTATATAATTGATGGAATGAATAAAGGATGGGTAGATACTACGAACGTTTTTAAGCCAGAAAACTTTATAACTAGAGCAGAATTTATAAAAATTGTTAATAGAGCATTTAATATCACTCAAATCGGTGAAGAAAGTTTTAGAGATGTAAATCCAGGAGATTGGTTTTATGATGAAGTTAGAATAGCTACTAATGCGGGATATATAAATGGAAGAGGAAATGGTATATTTGCACCATATGACCCAATAACTAGACAAGAGGCAGCTAAAATTATAGGATATATAACTAATAAAATTGATTATAATTTTACTTATTTATCAGCTTTTAATGATGGAAATACAGTGTTAGATTGGGCTAAACCCTATGTAGAAGGGGTTTTAAAAGCTGGATATATGAATGGATATGCTGAGGATAATACTTTTAAACCAAGTAATAATATAAGAAGAGCAGAAGCTATTACTATTTTAAGTAGAATATTTAATGATAGATAATTAATTATAATGAGAAAGGTGCTAATTATTTAGCATCTTTTTTAAAATTGTAATATATTGTATAATATAGTTAAATTTTGAAATTTGTATAAATATAGGAAGGTTAAAAATGAAAAAAATAGCACTGAGTAGAAGACTAATTTCACTAATGATAGTGTCAATAATTATAATAAGTGGACTTATATTAAAAAATAATATAGATATAAATAAAAAAATACAAATACCTATTATTATGTATCATAATTTTATAAAGGACCATGATATAGAAAATATAGATACCGCAAGTATGAAAGAAAGTGATTTTATAGAACAAATAAAATACTTAAAACAAAATGGATATACCACAATAACATTTGAGGATTTATTAAAATGTAAAAAAGGTATAAAAAGATTACCTAAGAAGCCCGTATTGATAACATCAGATGATGGTTATCTAAGTAATTATGAGTTTATGTATAAGGTTTTAAAAGAATATAATATGAAAGGAACTATATTTTTAATAGGTAAAAGATTGGATGAGGATAGTCCAAATGCTAAGTATCCAAAAATAAATTGGGATCAAGCTAGAGAAATGTATAAAAGTGGTATAATAGATTTTCAAAGCCATACTTATAATATTCATAATAAAACTGATGGCCTTAGAAGTGACTTTGCACAACCATTAATAGGAGAGTCTCAAAAAGAATATGAAAATAGAATAGATAGAGATATAAAAATGAGTATAAACCAAATAAAGAAAGAATTAGGATATACTCCGATAGCTTTAGCTTATCCTTATGGTGATTATAGTGAAACTTCAGAAAAAATTATAAAGGAAAATGGGATTAAAATTTCTATAACTACAGATTCGGGAATTGAAACTATAGAAGGTAGTACATACTTATTAAAAAGAATTACAGCTTCAGGTTATGATAGTATTTCTACATTTATAGAAAAGCTTAATGGATAATATAAGTATTTATAAAAGTTTATGATTTATATTAGTAGTATTATTTAAATGAAAAATATAAGGTATTTAAGTTTTAATATTATATAAAATATCTAAACTAATTGGAGAGAAATATATGAATTTTAAAAAGGTTTTTATATCTATAACACTATGCTTGATTTATATTGTATATTTATCAAGTATTTCAATAGCAAGCACAAAATCTTCTATGGACCAAGTAATTATTGTTGTTGGCACAGGTGGATATAGGGCTAATATATCTTTATATGAAAAAGATAATAATAGTATTTGGATAAAAAAGATTAGCACTAATGGATATATTGGTAAAAATGGAATAACAGATAATAAAAAAGAGGGAGATGGAAAAACTCCTACGGGTTTATATGATTTGGGAATAGCTTTTGGTATAGCATCAAATCCAGGTACTAAACTAAGTTATAGAAAAATCAATAATAATGATTACTGGGTTGATGATCCGAATTCAAAATATTATAATCAATGGGTTGACATAAGAAATGTTAAAAAAGATTGGAATTCAGCGGAACATTTATATTCTTATAAGACAGCTTATAAATATGGAGTAGTTGTAAATTATAATATGAATCCTATAGTTCCAGGAAATGGATCAGCTATATTTTTACATAATTCTACTAATAGGCCTACGGCAGGGTGTGTTAGTATTCCAGAGAGTAGCTTAGTTAGTATTATGAAAGCTATAAAACCAAATGCAAAAATTCTTATAGCAAAGGATGTAAACAGTATACCAGATGATGTTACTGGTCACTGGGCGGAGTCTACTATAAGAGATTTTAAGAATAAGGGCTATATATCAGGGTATCCAGATAATACATTTAGACCTAATAATCCTATGACAAGAGCTGAGTTTGTAAAGACGGTAAATAAGGTATTTAATTTTAGAGCTTCTGGGTATATGAAGTTTAATGATGTCCCAATTAATAGTTGGTATTATAATGATATAGCCATAGCTTCAGAGTTGGGGTATATAAATGGGAAAAGCGACACTATATTTGATCCTGAGGGATATATAACAAGACAAGAGGCTGCTAAGATAGTTGCAACTATAAAAGGTTGTATTGATTATAATTATGATAAGATAAATAAGTTTATAGATAAAAATAATATAGCAGACTGGGCTAAGCCATATGTTGAAGGTGTAATAGAAGGTGGCTATATGAATGGAATTCCAGGTGATATATTTGCTCCTACAAATTACATATCTAGAGCAGAAGTTGTAACAGTTTTATCTAGAGCAAAAATGTGGTAATTTAAGATATATAAAGTAAAAACTCGTAAGATTAAATCTTATGAGTTTTTTATTATATGAACTAACCATTAAAATAAATTTAGATCTTATTTTATCTTCAAAAATATCAAAAATAAGAATATATTTAGAACTAGAATCATAAGTATAAAAATAATATAAAACTTATGAGGAGATGAATAAATGAAAAAATCGATTATAATAATATTTTTATTTATTTTGGGGATAAGTAATATACTTATAAAGTCTAAAAATACAAAAGTAACTTATAATAAAAATGAAATAATATCAGCGTCATATGTAATTCCAGAGGATCTAGAGGAATTAGATGAGAATGCACCTATAATATTAAAAGGAAGTTTTACAGGAAATAGAAAAATAGATGAAGATACTAATATAGTGGGGCCATCAACAATATCAGAATTTAAAGTAGATAAAGTGTACAAAGGTAGTATAGAAAATGACATAATTTCTGTACTAGAGCCATTTGAGATAAAAGATAATAACTTTACAAATATAGAGGGGTATATTCCTATGGAGGAAAATAAAGAATATATACTTTTTTTAAGAGAAAATGATATATCAGAAGGAAAACAATACACTATTAAATTTATAAGTTTTGGAAAATATAACACATCAAAAGAAGATAATATAGTCAATCAAAAATCAAACATAAAATATTTAGAAGAAGTAAAAGATAGTGAATTTATAAGTGAATCTCAAGAAATATGTGATACATATATTAATATAAAAGGTGAAGTTTTAGATAAATATTTATATAAATAAGGAGAGATTGAGATAGTGAAACGAACATATATAATAATGATAATAACACTCATACTTACAGCTATAAATAATATATCTTATGCAGATGTGTTAAAGGGAGAAAATGCATATAATGTATTTAGAATAAATGATTATAAAAATATTAAATATAAGATAGATGAATCAAATACCAATAAGTACCGAAATCATACAGATGCATGGAAAAATGCAATTAATAGTTTTGAGGCTGATACTTTTGGCGAAATTGGATTTATAAAATCTGAAGTTAGTGAATCAAAAATAACTATGACCTCAGTTAATAGTTCAAAAGAGGAATGGTTAGGACTTTCAAGGTCTACTATATCTACAAATTCTAATGGAGTGTCAAATTTACAAAAATCTCAAAATTATCTAAATCAATATACAATAAAATCTTTCGATTTATCAAAAGAACATATAAATGAAGTAGCACTACATGAATTAGGTCATAGTTTTGGTCTGAAGCATCAGCCTCAGGAGTATGAGAATAAAACCATAATGATACCATATTTAAATGTAAGTAAGCCATCTAAAGGTGAGTTAAAGAATATAGACAAGTATAATTTAATTTATTCATATAGTTCAGGAAATGATTGGATAAATCACTGGTCAGCAGATAATATAAAAAATGCCATAAATTATGGGTGGATAGATGACACTACCTATTTTAGACCAAATGATAGCATAACTAGAGCTGAATTTGTTGAAATGATTAATAGAAAATTTGAAATAAGTAGATCTAGTGGAAAGATTTTTTCTGATACTGTAGACCATTGGGCAAAAGATGAAATAGATATAGCGTTTACTAATAATGTATGTGTAGGAACCTCTGATTATAGTTTTGAACCAGATAGGCATATTACAAGGCAAGAAGCGGTTAAAATGTTGGCGAATTATATGAAACTGAGCGATAAAAATCATGATAAAATAAGTAGATATTCAGATTATTCAAATATAGTTCATTGGGCTATAAATGAGTTTGAAGCTATTGTTGAACGAGGATATATAATAGGTACTCCTGAAGGGATGTTAATGCCAAAAGGAAATTTATCAAGAGCAGAAGCAATAGTTATTTTATCTAGGATATAATAATACTAGTAACATATTGAGGAATTAATAAAGATGATGTATTTGTTATTGGAAATTTGGTGAAAAACACTATAAAGTGATGAAGAGATGTTAGTCAATTTTGTATATAAAACTGATAAACTTAACTAGAAAGATACTTTGCTAAAGATTAGGGGGAATGGAGAGTGAAGCGTATAGTTAATAGTATAATATCAGTTATATTGGCTATATCAATGGTATTTTGTACAAATTTGATTAATGTAAATGCACAAGAGAAAAGTACTCAATTATCTAAAGGACAGTATTTAATAATTAACTCAAAGAAAAATAAATTAGGTTATTTTGAAGATGGCGTATTAGTTAAAGAATTTTCTGTTGCAACAGGTAAATCTTCAACACCAACACCTCAAGGTAAGTTTAAAATAGTAAATAAAATAAAAAATAGACCATATTATAGTGGAGGAATTCCTGGAGGCAGCCCTAATAATCCACTTGGAGATAGATGGTTGGGGCTTCATGTAGGAGCAACTTACGGGACCACTTATGCAATACATGGAAATAATAATGCTAGTAGTATAGGTAAGCATGTAAGTGGTGGGTGTATTAGGATGCATAATAGTGAGATTCGATGGTTATTTGATCAGATTAATGTAGGAGCATATGCTATAATTAACAACTCAGATAAAACATTTGTTCAAATTGCTGCTAAGTATGGAATAAAGTTAGCGGGTGTAGAATCACAGAATATAAAAAATTTAAAGAGAGCTTATAATGAGTTTATAAATTATAAAGGAATTGATTTATTAAGCAAGGATAGTATAATAACGAATATAAATGATGTAGAAAGTATTTTAGCATCTAAATATAATTATATAAATGCATATAATAAACTAAATTCTAGTGAAAAAAATAATGCTGAAGTTAAAGAAATAAATACTAATTTTAATAGAATAATAGAACTAGTTGAATTTGCTCAAGCTAGTATACGATTTTATAATAACATAAGTATAAATGCAGATTATATTGCTCAAGATATAGATTGGACTAGAAGACTTAATACATATGATAGCGATGAATTTGGAACAAGAGGAAAGGCACTTAAAGAGTATAATGATATAGTTGGTTTTGAAAATAAAGATAATTCAGCAAGGATTAAATATTTGGATAAAATATATACTGAAAGTGTGCTATTTTTAAATGTAATTGAATATATATATAATGGTGAGATAGATAATGCAAGATATACAGCAAACTTAATAGCTGATAGTAGATTAAGCTCTGTAGCAAATATAGAAATAAGAAAACAAAGTGATATAATAGACCATTGGGCAGAATCAAATATAAAAGAAGCCATGGAAAATGAATGGATAGATACTACAAATACTTTTAGACCGAATGATAGCATAACGAGAGCTGAGTTTGTTAAAATAGTAAATAGAAAATTTAATTTTATAGAAGTAGAAAATATTACATTTACTGATGTAGATAAAAGTGCATGGTATTATGAAGAAGTACAAAAGGCGGTTAAAGCAGGATATATAAAAGGTTATGGAGATAATACTTTTAAACCAAATGCTAAAATAACAAGAGAAGAAGTTGCAGTAATTATAACTTCGATAATGAATAACAAACAAGAAAATTTAGAAAAAATATTTTGGTATAAAGATTATGATATTATATCTTCATGGGCGACAAGTTCTTTAGAAGGAGCTGTGGAAAATGAATATATGGGAGTATTAGAAACATATCTTAGACCGAAAGATAATATAACTAGAGCTGAGTCTGTAGTAACCTTACAGCGGGTAAAATAAATGAAAAAGTATAGCTAAATTTGAAAAATTTAGCTATACTTTTTCATTTATTTATTAAAATTATATACAATTAAGGCGAAAAATGATAAAATTATAATTATAATAGTATAAACTGACATTTAATAGAAAAATATCAATAAATATCTTAATAGATATATAAATTATTGTAAAAAATATAAGATAAAGAAAAAGGTTATAAAATATATTA
>CAJFPU010000100.1 GCA_904418825.1 uncultured Romboutsia sp.
CATAAAAATCACCCCTTAAAGTAGTATTTTACAAGTCTTTTTTACTTGTGTCTACTTTAAGGGGTTCAGTTCAATAGAGATTAGCCTCTTTTATTTTATGTATAAATGTATTTTAGTAAGTATGGTTGATAGAATAATATAATATTTAATGATATAAAAATAAATATAGTATTTATAATTCGTATTTTTATGAAAAAATAGATGTTAAACTTATTCAAATTAGAAAAAATCTTAGATTTAAAACGAAATCACGAACTTTTAAAAATAAAAATAATATAAAATTCATAAAATACTTGCTTTGGGCAGAACTATATAATATAATTATTAATGTAAAGTTAGTTGATATACGAATTATAAAATATAAAAATAAAAAAAGGAGATAACTATGCAAGTAACTCAGGTAACTAGTAAAAGCTGGCTAGATAAGACTTTTAGATTATCAGAACATAATACAAGTGTAAAAACAGAAGTAATAGCGGGAATAACAACATTTATGACAATGGCATACATATTAGTTGTAAATGCTAATATACTTTCAGAAACAGGAATGGATAAAGATTCAGTATTTGCTGCAACGGCTATAGCTTCATTTATAGGAAGCTGTGCAATGGGTATTTTAGCAAATTATCCAATAGCTTTGGCTCCAGGAATGGGACTTAATGCATTCTTTGCATATACAGTAGTATTAGGAATGGGATATAGTTGGCAATTTGCATTATGTGCAGTATTAATAGAAGGAATTATATTTATATTACTTACAATAACAAACGTTAGAGAAAAAATAATAGATTGTATACCACCTGTATTAAAACATGCAGTTACAGCAGGAATCGGATTATTTATAGCGTTTATAGGATTAGCAAATGCAGGTATAGTAGTTAACGGATCTACAATACTTCAATTAGGAGATTTAACAGATCCATTAGTATTATTAACTTTATTTGGTTTAATACTGACATCTATATTAATTGCTAAAAATATAAAAGGAGCATTCCTTTTAGCTATGATAGTTGTATCTGCAATAGGTATGGTAGCTGGGATTGTACAAATACCAAACGCAATAGTATCAGCTGCTCCCTCAATAAAACCATTATTTATGCAGGCATTATCAGTTCCTACGAATCAAATATTTAGCTTTGATATGGTTGTAGTTGTATTTACATTTTTATTTGTTGATTTATTTGATACAGTTGGATGTTTAGTAGGGGTAGCGTCAAAAGGAGATATGTTAGATGAAAATGGAAAACTTCCAAAGGCTAAGCAAGCATTATTTGCAGATGCTATAGGGACAACAGTAGGAGCCTTACTTGGAACATCTACAGTGACAGCATATGTTGAAAGTGCATCAGGAATAGGTGAAGGTGGAAGAACAGGATTAACATCAATAACTACAGGGTTAATGTTTTTACTTGCATTATTCTTTGCACCTATATTTACATCTATACCGACGCAAGCAACAGCTCCAGTGCTTATATTAGTTGGAGTTATGATGGCAGGTTCACTTACAAAGATTGATTTTAATGATTTTACAAATGCAATACCAGCATTCTTAACATTTGCTATGATGCCACTTGCTTATAGTATAGCTGATGGAATAATATTTGGTATAATATCTTTCACAGTATTAAAATTAGCTACTAATAAGAAGAATGAAGTAAACTTCTCATTAATATTACTTTCAATATTATTTATATTAAAATTTGTATTTTTAAAATAATAAATTAGCCTAGTACTATAAAAGTGCTAGGCTTTTTAGTTTAAATAAATAGTAAAATTTACGAATTATAAAATTATTTTTTAGATAAAAGTTCGTAAAAATACTTGATAATAAATGAAATATATAATAAAATATAAATATAATATTACGGAATATAAAGAACATTGAAATTTTTAAATTTTGCAATGTTCGATTATACAGTTTAACTAAAATAGATAACATATAATATTTATGGAGGAGTAAACATGAAAGTAGCTGTAATAATGGGTTCAAAGTCAGATTATCCTAAATTAGAAGAGGGGATAAAGTTATTAGAAAGATTTGGTGTAGAAGTTGTTATAAGAGCACTATCAGCACATAGAACACCAAAGCAATTAGTAGCATTTTTAGAAGAAATAGAGAATGATACAGATGTAATAATAGGGGCAGCTGGAAAAGCAGCACATTTACCAGGGGTTATTGCTTCTCATACATTAACACCAGTAGTAGGATTACCAATAAAGTCATCTACAATGGATGGTTTAGATTCACTTTTATCAATAGTTCAAATGCCACCAGGTATACCTGTAGCAACAGTAACAATAGATTCAGGTATAAATGCAGCATTAATGGCACTTCAAATTATAAGTATTAAATATCCAAAAGTAAAAGAAGATTTAGTTTTATATAGAAAAGAGATGGAAGAAAAAGTTCTAGAAGATGATAAAAACTTAAGGGGGTAATTTATTATGTTATTATATGAAGGAAAAGCAAAACAAGTATATTCTACAGAAAATGAAAATGAGTTTATAGTTTATTTTAAAGATGATGCAACAGCATTCAATGGGGAGAAAAAAGCTCAAATATCATCAAAAGGTATTTTAAATAATAAAATTTCAACAATATTATTTGAAATGTTACACGAGAAACAAATCGAAACGCACTTCGTAAAAAAAATATCAGAAAGAGAAATGTTAGTTAAGAAGGTTGAAATACTACCACTTGAAGTAATAGTAAGAAATATAACAGCAGGATCATTCTGCAAGAGATATGGGGTAGAAGAAGGTATAGTTTTAGATGAGCCAATATTCGAATTATCTTACAAAAATGATGCATACGGAGATCCTATGTTAAATGATGACCATGCTGTAGCAATGAAATTAGCTACTAGAGAAGAATTACAATTCCTAAGAAATGAAGCCTTAAAAATAAATGAAATTATGAAGGAATTTTTCTTAAAAATGAACTTAAAGTTAGTAGACTTTAAATTAGAGTTTGGGAAAGATAGTGAAGGAAATATAATATTAGCGGATGAGGTATCTCCTGATACTTGTAGACTTTGGGATGTAGACACAAATGAAAAATTAGATAAAGACAGATTCAGAAGAAATCTTGGAGATTTAGTACAAGGTTATGAAGAAGTTCTTGCTAGAATGAGTAACTAGGAGGACATTTTATGTGTGGGATAGTAGGTATTTATTCAAATAAACATGTAGCTAAAGAATTATATTATTCTTTATATTCTATTCAGCATAGAGGTCAAGAAAGTTGTGGAATGGCAATATCTAATGGTAAAAATATAAATTATAAAAAAGATATGGGATTAGTTGGAGATATATTTAAAGAAAGGGAACTAGCTAATCTAAAAGGAAATATAGGTATAGGGCATGTTAGATATTCAACTGCTGGAGGAAGCCATTTAGCAAACTGTCAACCGCTAGTAGGAAGGTGTAGAAAAAGAGAATTAGCTTTAGCTCATAATGGAAATTTAGTTAACGCAAATTATTTAAGAGATATGTTAGAAGAAGATGGATATATGTTCCAAGCAAATTCTGATACTGAAGTAATTTTATATATATTAGCTAGATATTATAAAGGAGATATAGTAGAAAGCTTAAAAATAACTATGGATTATATAAAGGGAGCATATTCTCTTGTAATAATGGGAGAAGATGAGTTAGTTGCGGTTAGAGATCCACATGGATTTAGACCTCTAGTATTAGGTAAAAAAGGTGATGAGTATATATTTGCTTCAGAAAATTGTGCAATAGATATACTTGGTGGAGAAGTAATAAGAGATGTTGAACCTGGTGAAATAATAGTTGCAAAAGAAGGTAAACTTAAATCTTATTTCTACTCTGAAAATTATAAACCAGTTAAGAAAAGTTGTATATTTGAACATATTTACTTTGCAAGAAATGATGCAACTATAGATAATGTAAATGCATATGACTTTAGAGTTAAATGTGGAGAAGTATTAGCTAAAGATGAGGATATAAAAGCTGATATAGTAGTACCAGTTCCTGATTCAGGATGGGCGGCAGCAGTAGGTTATTCTAATGAAAGTAAACTTCCTTTAAGTGAAGGCCTAGTTAAAAATAGATATGTAGGTAGAACATTTATAAAACCTACTCAAGAAGAAAGAGAAATAGGGGTTAAGATAAAATTAAATCCATTATCAAATGTAGTAAAAGGTAAATCTATAGTTTTAGTCGATGATTCTGTAGTTAGAGGAACAACTTCTAAACTAATAGTAAAATCACTTAGAGATGCAGGTGCTAGTGAAATTCACTTAAGAATAACATCTCCTCCAGTACAGTACTCTTGTTACTATGGTATAGATACACCGCATCGCTCAAACCTAATAGCTTCAGGTAATGATGTAGAGTATATTAGAGAATATATAGGGTGTGATTCTTTAAAATTCTTAGATATAGATTTAATGATAGAAGCTACAGAAAATAAAGCTACTTTTTGCAAAGCTTGCTTTGATGGAGATTATCCAGTTAAGAAATTAGATAGGGAGGAACTACTTTCATGTTAACATACAAACAATCAGGTGTAGATATAGACGAGGGAAACAGAGCAGTAGATCTTATAAAAGGGAAAATAAAATCTACTTATGATAATAATGTAATAGGTGATTTAGGAAACTTTAGTGGACTATATAGCCTAAAGGAATTTGTAGGCATGGAAGAACCAGTTTTACTTTCTTCTACTGATGGAGTTGGTACTAAATTAAGATTAGCTCAAATGATGGATAAACATGACACAGTAGGGATAGATTTAGTTGCAATGTGTGTCAATGATTTAATATGTCAAGGCGCTAAACCATTATTCTTTTTAGATTATATAGCTACTGGAAAATTAGTTGCAGAAAATATAGATCAAATAGTTGGTGGTATAGTAGATGGATGTAAAATGGCAGGATGTGCGTTAATAGGTGGAGAAACTGCTGAGATGCCAGGAATGTATGCTGAAGATGATTATGATTTAGCAGGATTTTCTGTTGGTATAGCTGATAAGGCGAAGATAATTTCAGGTCAAAATGTTAAAGCAGGAGATGTTTTAATAGGGATATCATCAAGTGGGGTACATAGTAACGGATACTCTTTCATAAGGAAAATATTCTTAGATACATATAACTATAAGCTAGATCAATATATAGAAGAATTAGGAATGACTTTAGGAGAAGCTTTATTAACTCCAACAAAAATATACGTTAAGTTAGTATTAGATTTATTAAAACGATATGATATAAAATCAATAGCTCATATAACTGGCGGTGGAGTTATAGAAAATATACCAAGAGTTATACCTAAAGGTTTAGGAATAGATATAAATAAAAATTCTTGGGAAAAGCCAGCAATATTTAAACTAATAGAAAGCTTCAATGCTATAGATGAAAGAGAACTACATAAGAGTTTTAATATGGGAATCGGATTAGTTATGGTAGTTGAAAAAGATAAAGCTAAAGAAGTAGTTAATTTTATAAATAATAGAGAAGAAGAAATACATGTAGATGCAAAATATACTGAATTAATGAAAGATAGGGCTTATATAATAGGTGAAGTTGTTGATACTCATGAAGGAGTAAATTTATGTTAAACATTGGAGTTTTAATATCTGGTGGAGGTACAAATTTACAAGCTATTATAGATGAAACAAAATCAGGTGGAATAAATGGTACAGTAAAGCTTGTTATTTCAAATAAAGAAGACGCCTATGGTTTAGAAAGGGCTAGATTAAGTGGTATTAAAGCCATTTATGAAACTGATGAAGATAAAATAATAGAGCTATTAAAAGAAAATAACATAGATTTAATAGTTTTAGCAGGGTATTTAAAAATAATAACTCCTAAATTTGTAGATGAATTTAGAAATAAAATAATAAATATTCATCCATCGTTAATACCTTCTTTCTGTGGAAAGGGGTATTACGGTGAAAAGGTACACCAAGGTGTTATAGATTATGGTGCGAAGGTAACTGGAGCTACAGTACATTTTGTAGATGAGGGAGCAGATACTGGAGCAATAATAATGCAAGAAACTGTAAATGTAGAACAAGGTGATGATGCAAAGTCTCTTGCAAAAAGAGTTTTAGAAGTTGAACATAGAATTTTAAAAGAAAGTATAAGATTGTTCTGTGAAAATAAATTAAGTATTCAGGGTAGGAGAGTGTTTATAAATGAGTAAAAGAGCATTAATAAGTGTGACAGATAAAAGTGGAGTAGTTGAATTTGCTAGAGAATTAAACAATCTAGGATATGAAGTTATATCTACTGGTAATACATTTAAGATACTAAAAGAGAATGGGGTAAATGCAATAACAATTGACGAAGTTACAAAATTCCCAGAAATGCTAGACGGAAGAGTTAAGACATTAAATCCATATATACATGGTGGAATACTTTATAAAAGAGATGAACAGTCTCATGTTGATACTGTAAACGAATATAATATAGGTTCTATAGATTTAGTAGTAGTTAATTTATATGACTTTGAAGGAACTTTAAAAGCTGGAAAAAGTCATGAAGAAATTATAGAAAATATAGATATAGGCGGACCATCTATGATAAGGTCAGCTGCTAAGAATTATAAAGATGTTACTGTTATAGTTGATATAGCTGATTACAATATGATAATAGAAAAGTTAAAGAATAATGACTTAACTTTAGAAGATAGAAAAAGATTATCATATAAAGCTTTCTCAACTACAGCAAGATATGAT
>CAJFPU010000101.1 GCA_904418825.1 uncultured Romboutsia sp.
AACAGCTGGACTATGTAAATTAAGTATTCTTATAATATCTTCTCTAACTTCATTACTAGCAGTTGCTGTAAATGCTGTAACTATAGGTCTTTTTTCTAATCTATTTATAAAATGTGGAATTTTTTTATAACTTACTCTAAAGTCATGTCCCCATTGTGAAACACAGTGAGCTTCATCTATTGCAACTTGACTTATATTTTTTCCTATTATTATATTTACAAACTCCATACTATCGAGTCTTTCTGGAGCTATATATATTATTTTACATTCATCATTTTCTATATCTTCTAAAACTTTGCTATATTCACTATTAGATAGGGAACTATTTATTAATAGTGCCTTAACTCCCATAGTTTTTAATGTATCAACTTGGTCTTTCATAAGTGATATTAATGGAGAAATAACTATAGTTATTCCATCTAAGCAAAGTGCTGGTACTTGATAACAAATAGATTTACCTCCACCAGTTGGCATTATTGCAAGTACATCTTCTTTATTTATTATAGATGTTATTATATCTTCTTGTCCTTTTCTAAAACTTGTATATCCGTAATATTTTTGTAATATATCTAAATGTCTTATATTCATACACAAACTCCTTTTAGATCATAATTCAATTAATAAAATATTTAAAATTTATCTAGAATATTTATATTCTAAATACTTAATTAATAAAAATTCATTTATAATAAAAAATTGAGAACTTAAAAATATTTGTAAATTATCTTCTAATTGTGCTACTTCATGAGTATAAAATTGTATACTCATATCACTTTCCTTTGACAATGAATTATTTCCACTTTGAGTTATTGAAATAATTTTTGTACCTTTTTTATTTAAATTTTTTGCAAATTTATTTATAACTTTATTTTCACCAGATAAAGATATTAAAAATATTATATCCTCTTCTGTAATATAATTATTTAAAATCTCTAATTCATCTTTCCCCTCTATAACATCAACTAATTTGCCAACATATAAAAAATTTCTCTTTAACTCTTTGGCAGCATTTTTTTGTACTTCACCGGTACCATATACATAAATTTTTTTACAATTATCAAGTAAATAACATATATCTGAAAAATCTTTTTTTATTAATATATCCATAGTTTTATTTATATCTTGATACATATTTATAATTTTAGCTTTTTCAAATATATACTCTTTGTTGTTTTCTAATTTTAGGCAAAATTTTAGTTCACTATAGCCTTTTAATCCTATTTTTTGAGCAAATCTTAGAATAGTAGTATGGGAAACATTACAATTTAACGCTAAATCTTGTATAGACATATCTTCACATTCTACTTTATTATTTAATATATAATTACATATATGCTTATCATTTTCGTTTAACTTTTTATAATTCTTATAAATCAAATTTTCGAATTTTATATCCATGAATTTATTCCCCAATTTCTTTTTTATATTCAATATATTTCAAAAACAATATTTCAATAAGTATAAAATAAGATGTTACCGAATTATAACTCAACTCATTTATAGTATTTGGTAAAGTAACTGATGATATATATAGATTATAGTTACTTATTTTAGATAGTGTATTTTCTTTCAATTTAGTTATTGAAAGTATTGGAATATTTCTAATATTTAACTTATATGCAAAATCAATGATAAACTCATTTTCACCCGATACAGATATAATAATAAATAAATCTTCACTATTTGCGATATTTAAGCATATTTCAGCTTCTTTATATCCACTTAAATCATAAAATGTTTTACCACTTGTAAGAAATATACGTTTAAACTCATTTTTTATTGATGACTGAACCATTCCAACGCCATAAATATAAATATTTCTAGCTAAATCAAATTCTTTAAAAATATCTGTGCAATCTTTTTCTTTTATACTTTTGATTACATCATAATAAGTATTACATACCATTTCAATTTTACTTTTACTTTCTTTTATATCTTGATTTTCTAACTTTAAATATAATTTTAATTCACTGTATCCTTTTAAAGATATCTTCTGAGCAAATCTTAAAATAGTCGTTCTTGATACATTACACTTATATGCTAACTGATTGATTGTAAGGTCCTTACACTCTTTTTTATTATTAGATATATACTCCCAAATACAAAAATCAGTTTCATTTAGTTTATAATAATACTTATTGATTAATTCTTGTAATTTCATATATTTAATCCTTCTTTCACCTATTCCTCATAAAAATACCCTCTATATTTCTTATTATATATTACATATAAAGCTTTTTCTATAAACTTATATTTAAAAATCTATATATTAAAGTAAAAAAAATCACAGTTTTAATTACCTGTGATTTTTTACTTTAATATATAAATTTTAAATTCTTAGTTGACTATTTTTTAATTTAATTGTGGCCAATAATCTTTATTTGCTTCAATTAAATCATCTAATATAAGTTTAGCGACTTTTGCACTTGGAACTGTTTTAGATAATGTTATAGCTTGCCATAGCTTATCATAATCACCTTCTATCCAAGCTTCTACTGTAAGTTTTTCAACACTTACTTGTTGTTCCATTAATCCTTTTTGGAATTGTGGTATAGCTCCTTGACATATTTTTTCGTATCCATTTTTACCAACTATACAAGGTATTTCTACCATTGCTGTTCTATCAAAGTTTTCTATTGCACCCTCATTAGGAACTATAAGAAGAAATCTCTCATTTGTATTTTTTGCAAGTGCACAAGCTAAATCTACTATATATGTTGCATGAGCATCAGCTTCAAATCCTTCTACTCCTTTACATGTACCTTTTTCTATTATTTCATTACAAATTCCAAATACATGTTTTTCTCTTCCATCCATTACTTCATTTGCTCTTGTATAATTTGGATTAGAATGTTCAACAACATAATCTGGATATAAATAATATTTCAAATAAGTATTTGGTATTGTATTCTTTTCAACTGCATAAACATCTTTTACTTTTGTAAAAGTTTCTCTCCAACTATCATCAACATGTTGATTTGTATCTGATAAAGCATCTGCAAATCCATTTTTTGATACATGTTCTTTTATTATTGGCATTAAATCATTTCCATCTTTATCATATATTTTATGCCACCATCCAAAGTGATTTAATCCATAATATCCAACCTGCATTTCTTTTCTCGATTTTAATCCACACATATTAGCCATTTTTTCTTCTAAATCTATCGGCATATCACATATATTCAATATTTTAGAATTAGGTCTTAATCTTCTTGTTGCTTCTGCTACTATTGCTGCTGGATTTGAATAATTTAACATCCATGCATTTGGAGAATATTTTTCCATATAGTCAAGTATTTCTATGACTCCTCCTATTGAACGCATGCCATAAGCTATACCTCCTGGTCCACAAGTTTCTTGACCTACAACACCATATTTCAATGGTATTTTCTCATCTTTTTCACGCATTGCATATTTTCCAACACGTATATGCGCTAATACAAAATCTATATCACTAAATGCTATTTCCGGTTCTGTTGTGTATGTAAATTCTATCTCTGGTGCATTTTCTCTTAAATATATTTCACAAGCTTGAGCTACTGTTTTTTGTCTATCTTCATCATTATCATAAAATTTTATTGATCTTATTGGAAATCTATCCATATTTTCTAATAGCATTAATACTATTCCTGGTGTAAAAGTACTTCCCCCTCCTGCTACTACAACTGAATATTTTTTATTTTCCATTTTTTATTCCTCCCCCAATTTTTTATTTTTAACTTATATCTATATATTATAATAAAAAAATAATATTCTCAATACGTTTTCCTTTTTAGTGAAAGTGTTGATTTAACTGTTTTTTATAACATATTTTGTGATTTTTCACTTTTAAATAAAACTTTATCAAAACCTTATCTAATTAATTTCTATATATAAAAATAAGGTAAGTAATATCTATAATTACTTACCTTACTCCTATTATTTATCTACCTTTAAATAGATTCTATGCTCTTTTATTTATATACTAATTCTTATTGTAGCAAATAAACATATACAAGCTAATCCAATAACAACTAAACTCCCTGAAATGCTCATTAAAAATTTATCTTTTAATTTTTCTTTAAAACTATCTTTAATACTTATATTATAAACTTTAAGAGTTTTATATAAAATAGTTCCAAATAATATTATATATAACATATTTTGTAATAAAATTTCTGCAATAATAAACATAACTATATTTACTATTCCATAAGAAATATCATTTTCATTTATTTTATTTTGTACAAATATTAATAAATATGCTATAAATGGATTTATCATAGATACTAAAAATAATATAGTAAATTTAGGATCTTGTTGTAGTAGTTGTGGTATAGTGCTTCCCATTTTTACAGATTGCACAGATAAATATAAAAATGACATAAACGGATTTAATATAAGAAGTATTTTAGATATGCTATAATACTTTTTTAGTGAATTTATTTTATTTTTATTAGTTATTGTATCAACTTTATTCATTTTATCTCCTACTTTCTAAATTAGCATATTAATTTCCAGCTTTATTGTTAACTAATAGTTCTTCAAATTCTTCTCTTACTTTCGCTACTTTAAGACCTATTATTACTTGATAAGATTTACCATTAGCAGCACATCCATGAGTTCCTATTGATTTAAAATATGAATCATCTTTACATAAATTCTCATTTTTTACATTAACCCTTAAACGAGTAACACAATTTGTTACATCAACAATATTTTCAGCTCCTCCTAAACCTGCTAATATAGATTCAACTAGAGTTACTTTTTCACTATCTAAATTATTATTTTTTCTTTCTCTATATTCAGATTTAGTATGGAATGTAACTTCTTCATCATCTTCTCTACCTGGTGTTTTTAGATTGAATTTTTCTATTAAAAACTTAAATGTTACAAACCATATTACTGTAAATACTAAACCTATTGCTAACATTAATAAATATTGTTTCCAATGTGCACTCATTAATGGTATCCAGTTTAAAGATGCCATTTCTATTGCTCCACCACAATGAATTCCTACAATTCCTGCAAGATACATAACAGTTGAAAGCGTTGCTGAAAGTATAGCATGAACTAAAAATAACCAAGGAGCTACAAATAAGAATGTAAATTCTATTGGCTCTGTTACTCCACAAAAGATTGCAGTTAAAGTTATTGGTATTAATAATCCTAAAGTCTTCTTTTTCTTACTATCTTTTGCAGTTACATAAAATGCTAATGCTGCTCCTGGGCAACCAAATATTTTTGAAAATCCAGTTGAAGTAAATCCTGCTTCAGGAACTAATGATTTTAAAGATGCTGTTGATATTGCAAGTTCTGGTAATTTAGTCGCCCAGTAAGCATAAAGACCCCCAGGTACCAATACATTATCATAATAAAATGGTGAATATAAGATATGATGTAAGCCAAATGGTATTAATGCACGTTCTAAGAATACAAATACCCAAACACCAAATGCTCCTGCATCTTTAACAAATTGTTGGAATACTAACATTCCCATTTGTACTTTAGGCCATATAAATGCTGAAAGTATAGCAACTGGAATAAGAGCTATAAAACCTATTATAAAAACAAATGTTGAACCACTAAAAATTCCTAACCATTCAGGTAATTCAGTATCAAAGAAACGATTGTGTAAGTATATAACTATACCAGATATAATCAATGCTCCTATCATACCCATATCTAGAGTTTTAATATTAGCTATCATAGTAAGTCCACTACTTCCTCCAACTTCTGCTACAAAATCAACTCCAAATACAGTTCCCCATTGTGAAAGTATAGTATTTAAAAAGTAATGAAATGTTAAATAAAGAACAAGTGCTTCCATACAACATCTTGCATTTTGTTTTTTAGCCATCCCTATTGGAAGACCTACAACAAATAATAACGGTAATTGATTAAATACTGTCCATCCCCCTTGTAAAACTACATTCCAACATTGATACCATAAACTATCTGATGATGCCAATGATCCCATTATTGATTCTGTAGTAAATAATGTCCCCAAGCCTATTACTATACCTGCAAATGCAAATAATAATACAGGTGCAAACATAGCTCCTCCAAATTTTTGAATTTTTTCCATCATAATTCCACTATCCCCCTTCTACAATTTTTTCCTTTATTAAAATTCTAACAAACAAGATTTCCTTTATCAATACGTTTTCCTATATAGGTACTAGTATCTATTTTTTTTATTTTTAACATTTTATGTTATTTTTCCCGTATACAAAATAATACTTTTTAGATACATAAAATAAAAAGTAAATCAATGCTAGAATCTATAGCTAAAATAAAAAGATTAGCATTTGATAAAATTTACAAAATACTAATCTTTATTAAATATTACTTTTTATTTAAAACAATTTAATTTATTTGGAATATAGTTTCAACTAGTACAACAGATTAATTAATATTATTCTAATATATACTTTGTAGTAATTTTAAAATTTCTTCTTTTGTAAATTCATATGGATTAGCTAATATATTTGGAGATGTACATAAATCAGCTATACTTTCTAACTCTTCACTTTTTATATTATAATCTCTTAAATTATTAGCTAGTCCTATATCTTGTTTTAATGTATATATTGCATTAGAAAATTCTTCTACATTAGCAAATCCAACTTCTTTACTTAATTTATCAATTCTATCAAACTCAACTGTTGAATTTAATAATAATACTTTATCTTGAGTAAGACCACATGCCTCACCATGAG
>CAJFPU010000102.1 GCA_904418825.1 uncultured Romboutsia sp.
TTTTACAAGTGTATTTTTTATTTTTACTGTTATCGATGTCCCTACTCCTTTTTTACTATTAAGTGTCATTTTTCCACCATGAAGTTTTACTATTTCATTACTTATAGCAAGTCCTAAACCACTACCTGACTCATTATAATCTTCTTGGAAAAATTTATCTAAAACTTTTTCTAAATTTTCTTTTTCTATACCAGCTCCATTATCTACTACTTTAATAGTTGTATATTCTTCATCTTGAGATACTATAATATTTATAAATCCACCTTCATCAGTAAATTTTATAGAATTCTGAATTAAATTTATTAATACTTGTCTAAGTCTATCTTTATCACCTTGAATTAAATCAATATTTTCATTTTCAAATTCTACATTTAATCTTATATCTTTCTCACTTGATTTTACCTTAAGTTGATTCATAACACCTATTGCTAAACTTTTTATATTTACTGTATCTATTTTTAATTTTATTCTATCTGATGCAAGTCTTGAAAAATCAAGTAATTCTTCAACCAATTTTATAAGTCTTTCTGTTTCATCTTGAATTATTCCTAAACCTAAATCAAGTTCATCTCTTGTTATACCTTCATATCCTAATGTTTCACTCCATCCTTTTATTGATGTAAGTGGAGTTCTAAGTTCATGAGATATTGATGATATGAACTCTTCTTTTAATTTTTCACTTTTATCTATTTCAGACGCCATATATACAAATGTTTTTGCTAAATCTCCTATCTCATCATCTGATATACTCGTGTCTTTTAGCTTTATACTAAAATTACCATGTGCTAATTCATTTGCAAATTCTTTTAATTCTATAAGTGGCTGAATTATAGTTTCTGCAAATCTTAGACTCAACGATATCGCTATTATTAATATAAATATTCCTGCAATTATTAGTCCAAGTGCTAACTTAAATATAGTTGCATCTATTTCATTTAATGAGACACTATATCTTATAGCACCTTCTATTACATTATTTATCTTTATAGGTACAGATATACTCATCACATGTTCATTAGTAGACTTTATCTTATGAGTTATAGGAGATAAATCCTTTACATCCTTAATACTCTTTAATGCTTTATCTACATCTTCAGCTTCTATTTTCTCATGTTTTTTTATTCCATACTGATCAATTATAATATACTTATCTTTATTTATTACTTGAATTGCATACTTTAAACCACCTACAACTCTCTGCTTTTCTAGTATATTACTTATTTTTTCATCAAAAGTAGTATTTTCTATATTATTTATACTGTTATTATATACTGAGTTTGTATACTCAACTTGGCTTTTTAAACTTTGCCTTACAGAATCATAGTAATAATTTTGAACATAAAATATAAATAAGCCTTCAAATAAAGTCACAGTTATTATAATTATTATGAAATAATTTTTTATTACTTTTTTTCTTAACCCTTCAAAATGTAGCACTATTATTCTTCCTTTCTAAAACAATATCCATATCCCCAAACAGTTTGTATATATTTAGGTTTTGATGGGTCATCTTCTATTTTGTTTCGTATTCTTCTTATATTTACATCTACTATTTTAAAATCATAAAGATAGTTACTTCCCCAAACTTCTTCAAGTATTTGATCTCTACTTAAAGATTTTTTTGCATTAGTAATTAAATATTTTACTATTGAAAATTCTGTTGGTGTAAGCTCTATCTCTTTACCATTTTTAAATAGCTTTCTTTTATCTAAATTAAGAATAAAAGGTAATGATACTATTTCATTAGAATTTATAATATCATCTTTTTTTATTCTTCTAAGTAAAGCACTTATTCTAAATAATAATTCTTTTATACTAAATGGTTTTACCATATAATCATCAGCACCAGATATAAATCCTTCTATTTTATCATCTTCTTGTGCTTTAGCTGTAAGCATTATAATCCCAACTTGATCAAAGTTTTGTCTTATATATTTGCATACTTCTATTCCACTCATATCAGGCAACATCACATCTAAAAGAGCTAAAGATATATCTTTTTCATTTTTTATTTTATCTATGGCTTCTTGTCCACATCCAGCTTCTATTACTTCATATCCTTCTCTTTTTAAATTTATACTTACGAAACTTCTTATTCCTATTTCATCTTCTAGTACTAATATTTTTTCCTTCATATTAAATCCTCCCAATAAACATTAATAAATTAATGAAAAATATTCCATTAATGCTTCTGTAGTTAAATTTAAATCATTTAACAACTTTTCATCATTTTTTTGTAATATAAATGTATTATCATAATTTTCTCCAAGTATTATATTTGTTTTATTAGTTATATTTTTTCCTTCATCTGCAACAAGCTTAGGAGATACAACTATAGTAAAAATATTTTTAGGATTATTTTCTTCTAAATCGTGATAATAAAATCTAAATATGGCATTTTCACCTTGATAATCTTGTTCACTATATATTTTATTTACTAAGTTATTTGGTATATATAATTTAAAATTATATTTATAATTATAATATATTCTACTATTAAATACTAATCTGGCATCTTCATTATACTTTCCATTCCATCTATACCAACTTACTGTAGATGATGATTGTAATGTATATATACTTGCACTACCTGTACCTATTGGTATTTCAAGAACTTTGTCTTTATTTATATCTTCAACCGGTATATAGTATGGTTTAATTAAATTTTTATCATCATCTTTGAATACTTTTTCTAGTTTTTCATCTTTAATATATAAAATTTGAGTTCTATAATTATTTTCTTTAAGATTTGGAATATCTAATACAATTCCATTTTTATTAGAATCTACTTGTCCATATGTTATATATAAACTATTAAGATTTTTAACATTTTCATACTCTATATAATCTAAAAATTTAATTTTGCCATCAAAATTTAATAAACTTAAATAAACTTTATTTATTTTAGGATCATAATTAAAAACTAATATATCTAAGATATCATCATCATCAATATATTCAACCTTAATTTTCATATCACTAAGATTATATCTATCTTTTATCCAATATGTATTTAAAGTCTCTACTTTATTTAACTTATTATCTTCAAATTTATATATATACATATTAGTTTTATCTTGTTTTTTTATAAGAAGAACTATCTCTAAGCTGTTATCTTTGTCTAAATCATAAAAATTAGCATATTCTATACTTTCTCCATTTTCTAAGATATTTCCATGCTGTTGATATTCTCCATTTTCATCTTTTTTTAAAACCATAAGTCCTACTTCAGTTTTATTTTCATTTACATCTTCCTTTTTTTCAAAAACTACTAATTCTTCTTCTCCATCTTTATCTAGGTCAAGCTCATTTATTTTTGCAACTTCACTTGAGTTTCGTGGAAGTAGCAGCGAAGCATTTGAAGATGGTAAAAACTTCTCTACTTGTTTATATAATTTTAAACTTTCTTTGCTATAAACTGGCTTTTCCTTTATAAGTTGTTCTGGTGATTCAGAGTTTAAACTACATCCACTTAATGTAATCATTAAAAAAGTTGATAAAGCAGTTAACTTAAATAACTTCATCCAAAACCTCCATATTTAGTTATTTTTCAAAGTATAATTTGAATTTTTCTATTCTTTCTTTTTCATATTTTATTCTATCTTCATCTAAATTTCCTCTTCCAAGCCTATCACATAAAGATAGTAATGCTACCTCTTTATATTCTACATCATTTATCATATTTTGTGGTTGAAAAAATTGAAGATTTTTATCATAAAATAATGGTTGCATATGCCATCTTACTAACTCAGATACTTTTTGTTTAAAATGTTTATCATCAGTTAGTTCATTTAAAAATTTCATAGCTATATCTTTACCTTCTATATCATGGTTATATGAAGTTATTTTATTTTTTCTAACTTTGGTAGTAGTTAGTTTTCCTATATCATGTAAAAGTGCTGCCCACATAAATACTTTTTCATCGTTTGAATATTTCTTATATTCACTTGCTAGGTCTACTACTAAAAATACATGATTTAAAACACTTCCTTCTGGATGGTATTTGGGATTTTGTTCTATATCATTTAACTTTTTTATTTTGTTAAATGGTTCTTTATCTAAATATCCATCTATTATTAGATTCTTTAAATTTTTAGATGGTTTTAAATCTTTTAATAAAATTTCATTTATTTTTTCAAATATCTCTTTATTGTTCATAAAATCATCCTCTTAAATATAAAATAAGCTTAGTATAAATACTAAGCTTTTTATATTTTAACACTATTTATATAGATTTATTATTATTTTTTAGGAAACTTATCTTCTGACCAAACAATATTTTCAAATCTACTTTGTACTTCTTTTATCTCTGAAGCTTTTAGTTGACACTCGTTTTGATTATTATCTTCTTCTATGTTTTCCTCACCTCTAAATGTTATTATATCTTGGTCATCATCTTCTTTAACTTCTATCTCAACTTCAGGCTCTACTTCTTCTAAGTTTCTTACTTCATCTTCTAGTTCTTCACTATGAACGTGTGGTCTTTTTCTTTTTTTAGGATTTGTTGCTTTTTGATTTGGATTTTTAGATTTTTCTTGTGAAGCATTTGTTGATTTTTTCAATTTACCATTAGATTTTTTACTACTTTTCTCTGATCCACTTTTGTTATTTGCTTGCTTTCCATGACTAGATTTACCTTGATTTTTTTCACTTTGGCTAGATTTAGTATCTCCAGTTTTTTCTTTATGATTATGTTCATTTTTACTTTTTGATTTATTACTTTTTAAATTTTCATTACCTTGAATTTCTTGATTATGATTTAACTTTTTTTTATGATTTGGTCTTCTTTTAGGTCTAGATATCTTTTTAGTATTGATAGTTTCTATACTATGTTCTTGTATTTGTTGTTTATTATCTTGAATATCTTCTAATATCTCTGAAGTATCTTTATCATTCTGATTATTATGTTGTTTTTTATTAGGTCGTTTCTTGCTATTTAACGCAAAATTTAATTTAAGTCCACCTTGTTTTTTAGGATTAGATTCATTATCTAATCCATATTCTTCTTGATGTTCTTGTGGAACTAAATCATTTAATATTATCTCATTATAATCTTCTTCATAATTTGATTTTTCTTGGGTATTTTTCTTATATTGTTTTGAATTATTATGTTTAAGCCTTTTATTACGATTTCTACCAGTTAATCTTAACATAATTACACCCCCTTAAAACACTATTTATACTAATATATTATCTCAAGGGGGAAATTATTAATTATTTTTAGGTGGACGAGGGCCTATATATTGGAACAAATTAGTTTTAAGCATTCCATTATATAATTTCCTTCTTTTATCTGCTTCTTGTCCAAATTCTTTTTCAAAGTCTTCATATGAAGTTATTAAGTAGTATGACCAATTCTTTAAATTTCTAAATGTATATCCTAAATGTTTATATAAGCTTTGTACACTTTCTTTATCTTCTAATCTTTCTCCATACGGAGGATTTGTAACTATAAACCCATATTCTTCATCACTTTTAAAATCTATAGCATTTCCTAATTTAAATTCTATATATTGATCTACTCCTGCTATTTCAGCATTTTCTTTTGCAATTTCTAAAGCTTCTTCATCTATGTCATATCCATATATTTTAAATTCCACATCATTATCTATTTTATCAAATGCATCTTTTCTTGTATCCCACCATATTTTTTTATCTAATGTTCTCCATTTTTCTGATATAAATTCACGATTAAGACCAGGTGCCATATTTATACCCATCATAGCAGCTTCTATAAGCATAGTTCCAGATCCACACATTGGATCTACTAATATTCTTCCAGGCTTCCACGGTACTAAATTCATTATCCCTGCAGCTAGTGTCTCTCTTATTGGAGCTTTATTTGCTTTTTCTCTATATCCTCTTTTATGAAGTGCATCTCCTGTTGTATCAATTGATATAGTAACTTTGTCCTTATGTAAAAATACATATATAGGATATTTTTCTTTATCTTCTTTTAGCATTCCTGTTTCCATATAGCTTTTTTTAAGGCTATCAACTATAGCTTTTTTTACTATAGCTTGTATATCAGTTGTAGAATATAATTTTGATTTTATAGATGATGCTTTTGATACTGGAAATTGTGCTCCATATGGAATATATCTTGACCAATTTATTCTTTTAGTGTTTTCAAATAATTCATCAAATGTTTTAGCTTCAAATTCTGCTACTTTAAGATGAACTCTTTCTGCACATCTTAACCACATATTAGCTTTAGCTATTCCATCTTCACCTGTTTTATATGTAATTCTTCCATCTTCTGTTTTAATTATTTCAAATCCTAAGTCCTTTATCTCTCTTGCTAACATTTTTTCCATACCGAAAAAGCAAGGTGATATTAATGTATAACTTTTCTTCATGTCATCCTCCTAAATGTATTATTTATTCATGCCCCCATTTCATATCCTGTCATATCTAGGGTTACATATTTAAATCCTATTTCTTTTAATTTTTTATCAGTTTTATTTAATAAATCTTCATTGAAAAATTTATGTATTTCATCCTTACTTACTTATATTCTTGCAATATCATTATGTGCTCTTACTGTAAATTGATTAAATCCTATATTTATTAAGTATTCTTCACTTTTTTCTATTTTTTTAAGCAATTCTTTTGAAGCAATTCTTTTGTTATTTTTGTCCCATATGGTATTCTAGTTGCAAGACATGCAAAAGCAGGCTTATTATGAGTGTTAAGATCCAGTTTTTAGGTTATCTAATTTTTTATTAACTTCCATAAGATTCTCTCCAAGATATAATAAGTTAATTATATAAAATGTATTGATATAAATCAAATTTAATTTATATTAATGATTTAAAATTTATTGGTATTTATTGTATTATAAACTTATAATAGACAAAGGGTCGTATATGAAAATTAATTATGATTATTATAGAATTATCATAGTTTATCAATAAAATAAAAAAGCTTCCATATTATTAGAAGCTTTTATATTTTTCTTCAAAGAACGTATTTACTTTTTCAAGTGACTTTGATAGAACCTGTTCTTCTTCATGTGAAAAATTGCTAAGCATTGCACATATCATCTCTTCATGAAATACTTGATGCACTTTGTAAACCTCTTCTCCTTTAGGAGTTAAGTTTACAAGCACAACTCTTCTATCTTCTTCAATTCTTTTTCTTTCAACATACCCCTTTTTAATAAGTTTTGTTATAGCTGTAGTTAATGTTCCTACAGTTATTCTTAAATCATGTGCAATCTCTCCCATAGTTCTAGATTTATTCAAACCAATTGCCTCTATTGTATGTATTTCAGTTATAGATAAATCAGTAAACTCTGTATTCTTAAGTGATTTTTCTTCAATCTGTAAAATATCATTAAATAGTTGAACTAATAATTTATTTACTACATCTTCTATTTTTCTCATAATTATGCTCTCCATAGTTTTATTTTCCAATATTATTATAATAAAATATGCATTTAACTTCAATTATCACATATATATTTTACTAGAAATTTGTATAATTCTACAAGTTTTTATAACCTGAATTGTATAATTAAATCAGACAAATATATAAACAAAAAAGACACTTATGATATACTTAGTTAACCTACTAAAATCAACAAAAGGAGTACCAAAAA
>CAJFPU010000103.1 GCA_904418825.1 uncultured Romboutsia sp.
CTTTTATCTACATTTTCTTTTATATAATCAAATTTATAAATATTATTATCTTTTATACTTCCAATTTGAATAACATGAGAAGTAAAATCTATATTAAAATTTTTTAAAACTTGTTTACAAATAGCACCAACTGCCACCTTACTTGCTGTTTCTCTTGCACTTGATCTTTCAAGTACATTTCTAGCATCTTCAAAATCATATTTTAAACATCCAACTAAATCAGCATGACCTGGTCTTACTTTTTCTACTTTCTTGCTTTCGAAATCAACATTATCCATAGGATTCATATATTGTATCCAGTTTTCATAATCTTTATTTTTTATCTCTATTGATATAGGGCCACCTAATGTTCTTTTGCCTCTTACTCCACCTAAAATGTTTATCTTATCTTTTTCTATTTTCATTCGGCCACCGCGACCATAACCACCTTGTCTTTTCTCTAATTCATAGTTTATTTCATCTATATTTAATTCAATGTTAGCTGGTATTCCATCTAATATTGATATTAAGCTTTTTCCATGTGATTCTCCACTAGTTAAATATCTTAACATAATATTCTCCTTTATTTTTCTGCTCAAAAAGAGCTTGTTTAATCAAGCTCTTTTATATCTGTTATATAGTTATTTAAGTTTTCTTTTAATATTTCTTTAAATGATATATTTTCTTCATAGTCTAATTTATCAGTATTATTTAAATATATATTATATTTTAATTTATTATTTACACTTTTAAAGAAAAAATCCATTACTATTTGTCCACCCATAAATTGTGTTTTATAAGGAGTAGATCCTCCTACAGCAATATACATCCCTATTCGTTTTTTATTTCTATCTATCGAAGGTTTTTTTAATATATATTTACTTGCATAAATTGCCTGAGTTCTATCTACTAATGTTTTTAACTTTGCAGTTACACTGTCAAAATTTACAGGACTTATAACTATCACGCCTTTAGCTTTATCAAACATTTTATACATTGGAGTCATATCATCCTTAAATTTACAAAATCCAGTTTTTTCACAAAAACCACATGCCGTACAATATTCTATATTCATATCATAAATATTAAATATTTTATTTGATATAATATTTTTATTTAATGTATCTGCTATATGCTGAGAAATTTTAAAACAATTTTTATTTTTTCTAGGGCTTCCATTTATTATTAAAATATCTATATTCATATTATTCTCCCTAATTATTCTTTAGCATTACTATTAATATATCATCATCATAATTATCTTTATTAGAAAATTCCTTAAGCTCATTCTTAAGATTTTCTATAATTATTTCTTGATTATTTGTATAATTATTTTTTATAAAATTTTCTAATCTAGATATTCCATATTCTTCTTTTAATTTATTTTTTATTTCTAATATCCCATCTGTATACATACAAATCATACTATATTCATCTAAATTTAGTACATTATTTTCATATGTTACATCTTCTATAACTCCTATAGGTATTCCTTTTTTACAGTTTAAATCCCTTTTTATAGAACTATCTTTTTTTATTATAATAGGACTATAGTGACCTGCATTTGATACTGTTATCGTATTTTCTTTTGTATCTATCATACTTACTAAACATGTTGTAAATATTCCCATTTTATCAAATTCATCGTAAAGCATATCATTTAAATTCGTCATGATTTCTCCAGGAGAATTACAAGTTCTAGCTAATACTTTAAAGGCGCCTTTTATAATAGCTACTGCATAATTTGATACTATACCATGTCCCATTACATCTGCTAATATATATACTATTTTCTCATTACTAATTTTTATTGCATGATAAAAGTCCCCACCTACTACCTTAGCTGGTCTATGATAGAAATTTAACTCATTATCTATATTGTATTTTATTTTACTTTCATCCATTATAAGTTTTTGCTGTTTATTTAAAACATCTAATTCATTTTCAAGAATTTTATGCTTAATCTCTACTAAATTATATTCATATAACTTAAGTGCTACTGAAAGTTGTTTTGAAAATATACTAAGTATATTTAAATCATCTTCTGTATAATTTGGGCTATTTGCACAAACTATATAACCAATAACTGATTTACTATCTTTATCTTTAAATTTATAGTATATATAATTATCTATTTCATTATAGTTTAATTTACTTTCATTACAATATGCCCCTATAGAATCTTGCGATAATATTTTTCCTATTATAGGATAAATATTTGCTTGCTTTTTACCCTCTGGACTATAAAAACTAAACATTTTATTTTTATTTTCTGCTTTTTCAGTTACTATTATCGCTTCTTTACTATTTGTTATATGGCATACTTGTTTACTTAAATGATCTAAAAATTCATTTATATTATTATTAAAATATAACTTCTTTATAGCTTCATTTATAGAACTAATAGCACCTCTTAATTTATGAACTAGCATATGAGTATTATTATTTTTCATAGTTATATCAATAGATAAACTTATAAGAGACGATACCGATGATATAAAGTCTATATCTTGTTCATTCATTTTGTCTTCTTCAGTTAAAAAACAAGTCATAAAACCTACTACATTATAATTAACAACAAGTGGAAAAACAATTCTTCCAAAATAACCTTCTTTCTTAGCTAATTCTCTTTCATCTACTGCTCTTTCATCTTCAAATATATTTTCTATGTACACTATTTCTTTTTTAATTACAGCTTCATGTATATATTTAGGATATTCGTTAAAATCTATCTTAATACCTCTAGGAGTTTTTATATCAAATAAATCTGGTATTTTATCTAATGTTTCTGAACAAACTAGATAAGCATATTCATAATTATTTTTATAAAATAAATTTACACAGGCTTTAGTGGGATGAACTACCTCAAGCATTTTTTCTATTATTTTATCCTTTATTTCAAAAAAATTTAATGATTGAGTTACCATAGCTGATATATCGACTAAATTTTTCATTTTGTAATTTTCTGTATTATTGTCAAACATATTAGTCCTCCCCTTTATTTCATCATTTATTTAATATTACTATATATATCTTTTATAGTAAATAAAAAAACAACTATAAAGCTAACCACTATAGGCCAATTAAAGTTTGTTATAATACCAAGTATCAAAAGAGTTATAAGTATATTTATACCTGATTTTCCTTTCTCAGTTAATATATCTAATTTAGGTATCTCTATATTATCTTTTAAGTGATTTATACTCTCTAAAATTTGTTGTTCTAAATTTTTTTTATAAATTACATATAAAAATTCTATTAAAAATAATCCAATCCCTAATATAGGATTTATTTCAAATGCTAGTATAAGTGCAATTATTCCTATCATAAATTTTATTAACTTAATTGCTAAACTATCTATTTTAAGCGTTAAATTTTTAATTTCTTTATATTCATCTTTTAAAGAATATTCTCCACTAGGCATTTTTTTTATATTAGCTTTTACAACTTCAGAATAAAAAAGCTTTATTATTCCATTTATCATGGTAATACCTCCTATTTTTTTATATTTTTAATTTTTACAATTATATTATTTTTTATACTTGACAATAATAAAAATAGTGAGTTTTCTAACCATATAAAAAAGGAGTGTTTATTATGCAAATTGAACAGCTTGATTTAGAAACACGTAGTAAAATTTATAATTATACGAAAAAAATACTTAGAAAATATCAAAAAGGAATTATTACTGGAAAACTAACTGCAGATAAGTTTGTTGAAAATATCTTATCTAATGGATCTATAAGTGATATATTAGATGAAAATCTTTTATTACAAAATGATTTTAAACAATCCTATACATCTTATATAGAAAATTTAATAAATATTCAAAATGAAAGCTTATCAACTTCAAAGAAAAGAAATTTAAAATCTTCATCTGAAAAACCTAGTATATCTCAAAGGGTAAAACTTAAAAATTTACTAGAGTCTAGTGGATATACTTTATCAATTCCTCTAGAATATTTGAGTAGTTGTGATGTTGATTGTATCATACAGTATATCACCACTCAATCTATAGATATAGGAAATGAACGAATATATAATTATGTACATAAGTCTAATTTAAATTAAAAAGAAGTCATATGACTTCTTTTTAATTTAAGTTAGATTGTATTTTTATATTAACCTAATGCCTTTTCTAATTTCGATAAATGTTGTATTGGATAATACTTAAGTAACTCTCTAAATTCAGCTACTGATAATCCTTCTGTTGTTGTGTAAATTCGTATTTTTTCATCTAAATCTGCATTTATAAATTTATTTTTTATTTCATCAAAATTAACTGTAGACATATATATCACTCCTTATATATATTTTCTTCTGTATTTTATCCATAAATTTAAATTTTATTACTATCCAAATAATGATAGCCTTATAAATTTATAATTTTATAAATTTATAAGGCTATTTTTAATAATTATTTATATTATTATTGTTGCTTTCCAGCCATTTGTTGTTCAGCCATTTCAACTAATTTCTTAGTCATGTATCCACCTACATAACCATTTTGTCTAGCTGTTAAATTTCCTTTATCCATTTGTTGATAATTACTCATACCTAATTCATTAGCTATTTCTAATTTCATTTGATTTAAAGCTTGTTTAGCTTGAGGAACTACTTTTTGATTGTTATTGTTGTTGTTTGACATTGTTAATTACCTTCTTTCTAAATAATTTTGTTTCTTGGTAGTATTATATGGACTTTACTATTTTTCATTCTTGGTAATTTTTTCTATCAAATAATATTATCTTAACAATAGTATCCAGCTAAATATCCTGTTGAAAATGCAATTTGAAGATTGAAACCTCCTGTGTATGCATCCACATCTATAACTTCTCCAGCAAAGAAAAGTCCTTTTATTAATTTTGACTCCATTGTACTAGAATTTATTTCGTTTACTTTAACTCCTCCAGATGTTATTATAGCTTCTTCTATAGGTCTATATCTTTTTACAGTTAAGGTTATATTTTTTAACAAATGAACTAAAGATTTTCTTTGTTCTCTAGATATTTGATGAACAACTGTATCTTTATCTATTTCACTAAGATTTATTATTACAGGAATTAATTTTTTAGGTAATAAGTCATCTAATGCATTTTCAAACTTTTTATTAGTGTACTTTTGAAAATCCCTTTGTATTCTTTTATCTAATTTTTCTTCATCTAATGCAGGTTTCAAATCTAATACTATTTTATAATTTTCTTTTGTAGTATCTTTCATTCTACAGCTAGCTGACTTTATAACAGGTCCATCAACGCCATACTTTGTGAACTCAATCTCTCCAAAATCATCATATATTTTTTTATTTTTGCTATTATAAACTGATATTTCAATATTTCTAAGAGATAATTTTTCAAGATCTTTTACAAATGATTCTTGTACTTCTATCCCTATTAATGACGGCTTAGTGTCTACTATGCTATGTCCAAGGCTCTTTGCAAATTTATATCCATCTCCTGTTGATCCTGTTAATGGATAACTAAGTCCTCCTGTTGCAATTATAACACTATCGCATAATATTTCTTTCTTATTATCTAATATTACCTTTTCTACTTTGCCTTCTTTAGATATTATTTTATCTACTTTTGTGTTGAGAAGTATTTTTACTTTTTGGCTTTTTACCATTTTCTCAAGTGCATTAGCAACATCATGTGCCTTATCACTTAAAGGAAATACTCTTTTTCCTCTTTCAGTTTTAGTTTCAACACCTAATTTATTAAACATATCTATAACATCAGTATTTGTAAAGGTATAAAATGCACTATATAAAAATTTTCCATTTGTAGGTACATTTTCTATTAACTCTTCTATATCGCAATCATTAGTTATGTTACATCTACCTTTTCCTGTTATTAATATTTTTCTTCCTACTCTATGATTTTTTTCTATTAATGTTACATCTAATCCTCTATTTGCTGCAGTTGCTGCTGCCATCATACCTGCAGCTCCTGCTCCTATTACTACTACTTTTTTCAAATTGTCACCTCAAGTTTATATTTATTTAGTCTAATTTTATAATTTTAAATAATGCTGGAACTCCTGCTACAGCATATAAAGATACTATTAAATATCGTATAAAGTTAAATAATGTATTTTCTGGCATTATATACTTTAGTGTTAAATACACTAATAAAAGTGTAAATATTCCTAATATAAATCTATATGCACTTTTAACTATATAATCTTTATTAGTATCCACATTTGAACTAAAGTTAGCTTGTTTTTTATAATCAACTATAGTATTAAATTTTATAAAATTATCTTCAATTATATATCCTAATACAAGTCCTACTAATAGCCCAAATATTTTAATATATGATTCACTTTTTACTATAAAAATAAAAATTATAAATGGCATCAACATTAAAAGTAATAATTTATAGTTTTTATTTTTATCTACTATATCAAATATTTTTATAAATATCACTGTAAAGAATATTCCAAATATCCATCCACAAATAACATCTATTGGCCAATGAACACCTAGGTATAATCTAGATACTCCTACTCCTAGTATCATTACTGAACCTAATATATACATCCATTTTTGCCTAAATATAATTATTAAACTAGTCCAAAATGTAGTAGCCGTTTGTGTATG
>CAJFPU010000104.1:0-6576 GCA_904418825.1 uncultured Romboutsia sp.
AAGCTAAATTAAAAAATATGACACCTGTAGAATACAGGTGCCATACGATTGTTTAGAGGGTCTTTTATTAAACTGTCTACTTTTTAGGTATCAGTTCAATTTATCGATAATCTCTTTTTATTTACATCATTATTATTCTTTGATAAAATTAAATTAGAATAAGACATTAAGAGGAGATATAAATGAATACGAAAGATATAGTACTTATAGGACTACTTGCTGCACTTTTAAAGTCCTCTCAAGTTATACTAAGTTTTTTGCCAAATATAGAAATAGTAAGTTTATTAATACTTATATTTGCAATAAGACTAGGTGCTAAGAGAACAGTTTATATAACCGTACTATTTTCTATATTAAATATCATGATTTGGGGACTTAGTCCTGCTACTATTGGATACTTTTTTGTATGGAGTGGGTATGGAATAGTTTGCAGTATCTTCAGAAAAATACTAAATACTGAAATAAGAGTAGCTTTATTTTTAGGATTATTTGGTATTATATTTGGAGGATTATTTGCAATTATATATTTACCTATGGGATATTCCTATGCACTTTCTTATTGGATAAACGGATTAATATTTGATATGGTACATGCTGTATCAAATTTTATAGTAGGTATTTGGGCATTTAATCCAGTATTAAATGGATTTGATAGAGCTTTGAAAATGATTTACGGTAAATCATACTTCAATAATGAAATTAAAAGGAGGAAAATATCGAATGAATAAAAAATTAACTTTAACTGCTATTTCAGTTTTAGTGTTTTTTGTTGGATTTTTTGGAATAAAAACAATAAATAATAAAGATATTCAAAAAAGTAGCAAAATAATAACTATTGATATTATATCTAATGTTGATAACTTAAATGAGAAAGAAGAAATTAAAACGGATGAGGATAAATTAGGATCTGTATTATCAACCAAGGAAGGATTTAAAATAAAAAATGGTATGGTAGTTATGGTTAAAAATATTGATTTAAGTAATAGTGATTCTGAGTATTGGCATATATCTATAAATGGAGAAGATGCTAAAGTTGGAGCAAATGACCAAATAATAAAAAATGGAGATAATATAAAGTTTGAAAGAATAAAATTTAGATAATAGTGTTTCTAATTATTTCAAAATGGCATTAAATAATGCCATTTTTTGCATATAATGAAAATGTAAGAATTAATGTATATATTTATAAATGCAATGAGAGGTGAAATAATGAAAGATAGAATTGATTTAACAGAAGGTAAAATAACAGAAAAACTAGTAAAATTATCACTTCCTATTATGGCAACTTCATTTATACAAATGGCATATAATATGATTGATATGCTATGGGTTGGAAAAGCTGGAAGTAGAGCAGTAGCAGCAGTGGGAACTGCTGGATTTTTTACTTGGCTTGCTATGGCATTTATTACAATTTCAAAAGTAGGTGCAGAAGTAAAAGTAGCTCAAAGTATTGGGCAAAATAATGTAGATGAGACAAAATTATATATAAAATCATCAATAGAAATAAACATTATTCTTTCTATTTTATATACTCTATTCATTATATTGTTTAATGATCAGTTGATTGGATTTTTTAGATTAGGTGATGAAAATGTAATATCTATGTCAAAAGAATATTTAGTAATAGTAGCTTTTGGTATGATTTTTTATTTCATAAATCCGGTATTTACTGCAATATTTAATGGAATGGGGAATAGTAAGACACCATTTTTAATAAATACCATCGGATTATTAACTAATATAGTGCTAGATCCTATTTTGATACTTGGATTAGGCAAAATACCAAGTATGGGTGTAGCAGGTGCAGCAATTGCAACTGTATTTGCACAAATAATCGTAACAACTTGTTTTATATTAAAAATATTAAAAAGTAAGGAAAAACATTTTAATATTATCCCGTTTAAAAATATAAATTTAGATTATTATAAAATATTATATAATCTAGGTATACCTGTAGCTTTACAAAGTGGATTATTCACATTATTTTCTATGACATTAGGAGTAATAGTTGCATCATTTGGACCAGTAGCTATAGCAGTTCAAAAAGTAGGTTCTCAAATAGAATCTATCTCATGGATGAGTGCAGATGGTATAGCAGCAGCATTATCTAGCTTTGTAGGTCAAAATTATGGTTCAAAAGATTATGATAGAATACAACGTGGATGTAAAATAACTCTTTTAATCGCTATAATTTTAGGAACAATAAATACATTTATTTTAGTATTTTTAGGAAAATATATATTTAGTATATTTATAAATGAAGGTGAAGCAATATTAAAAGGATCTAGTTACTTAAAAATATTAGGATACTCTCAGTTATTTATGTGTATAGAAATAGTAATAGCAGGAGCATTTAGAGGACTTGGAAGAACTTTAGTACCTTCATTGATTAGTATAATTTTAACAGGAAGTAGAATTCCTCTTGCATATTTAATATCAAATCCTAGTATATTAGGTCTTGATGGAGTCTGGTGGAGTATAAGTATATCGAGTATATTAAAAGGTATATTACTTTTTAGTATATTTATAGTACTTATAAAAACACAAAAACTGTATAATTTTACAAAATTAAAACCAAGTTTTCTAGAGAATAAAAAGGATATTTAAATTATAAAATAATTTTGAAATGGGTAGATATAAGTCTACCTATTTTTTATTAAAAATGATATTATAAAAAAGAAATTAAATACTAGGAGATGACTCAAATGGAAGAAATGGAAATGAACATATTAATAACTAATGAAGCTAAAAGAGAATTAGATAAATTATTAGAAAATAGTGATAAAAAATGTATAAGAATACTTACAAGATGTATTACTATGACTTCAGATGCAAAAATAGACATAGAACTTGATGAGCCTAATTCTAATGATAATTTGTATGACGTAGATGGATATAAGATAATAATAAATAAAGTTTTAGATTCACAAATGAATTATATAACAATATCTTACGGTGGTCTTTTAAGTAGAAATCAATTCTGTGTCGAAGCAGATTTTTGTTTTTATTACTAAAATGATTTGTTAAATTCAAATAAAAAAAGGTAGCATTATAAGAGTGTATAATACTACCTTTTTTATTTATATAAAAGTAAAATATAAGGTATCTTATACTACCAAAAGTATTGAAGGATAAAAAAAGTAATGATATAATAAAAAGGTTTTATATGGATTATAATTGGGTAATATAACTTATTATAAAAGTATAGGTAAGATAAAGGAGACAAAATGAAAAAAATAGAATTATTAGCACCAGCAGGTGATTTAGAAAGATTAAAAATAGCTTTTACTTATGGAGCAGATGCTGTATATATAGGTGGAGAGATATTTGGTATGAGATCTGCTGCGAAGAATTTTACAATAGAAGAAATGAAAGAGGGAGTAGAGTTTGCTCATAACTTAGGAAAACAGGTTTTTGTTACTATAAATATAATCCCTAGAAATGAAGAGCTTGAACAACTACCTCCATATCTTTTACAACTTCAAGAAATTGGAGTAGATGCAGTTATAGTAAGTGATGCAGGGGTATTTTCAATAGTTAAAAAAACAATACCTAATATGGAAGTACACATAAGTACTCAAGCTAGCACAAGTAACTCTGTAGCAGCTAAGTTTTGGTATGAACAAGGTGCTCAAAGGGTTGTAACAGCAAGAGAGTTGTCATTTGATGAGATAAGAAGTATAAGAGACAATGTACCTGAAGATATGGATATAGAAGCTTTCGTACATGGTGCTATGTGCATGTCTTATTCTGGAAAATGTGTAATAAGTAATTACACTACAGGAAGAGATGCAAATAGAGGAGCATGTGCTCAACCTTGTAGATGGAAGTATGATTTAGTAGAAGAAAATGAAAATGGTGAATATGAAGAAGTTATAAAAGGTATAGATTCATCATTTTTCTTTAACTCAAAGGATTTATGTATGATAGAATATATACCACAATTAATAGAGTGTGGTATAACAAGTTTTAAAATAGAAGGACGTATGAAAACAGCTTATTATGTTGCTACTACTGTTAGAGCATATAGAATGGCTATCGATGCTTACTATGAAGATCCGAAAAATTGGAAATTTAATCCTATGTGGTTAGAAGAATTAAAAAAAGGAAGTCATAGAGACTATAGTACAGGATTCTATTTTGATAGCCCAAGTGATAAAGCTCATAATTATGAAAGTGCATCATATATTAGAAACTATGATTTTGTTGGTATAGTTAGAGATTATGATTCAGAAAATGATTTATATATAGTAGAACAAAGAAATAAAATGAATGTATTAGACAAAGTTGAAGTTATAGGACCATATAAAGAAACTATGTTTGCTACTATATTAGAAATGTATAATGAGGATGGAGAACCTATAGAATCAGCTCCACATGCAAGACAAATCGTTAAGCTTAAATTAGATATAAAAGTAGATAAAAACTATATGTTAAGAAAGCCTATAGTAACTATAAACACAATATAGATATAAAAATAAAAAGATGGTTATTCGTGACCATCTTTTTACGTATAAATAACATTTTGAGCAACGGATATGACCGAAGTAGTAGCCAGTGTCATATCGTTGGCGAAATGAGCGAAGCGAATTTTATATAACAAATCCACCATTAGGACTTATAACTTGTCCTGTTATGAAATCTGATTTATCGCTAGCTAAAAATAATGCACAGTTTGCTATATCATCAACTGTTCCAATTCTCATTAAAGGAGTTTCTTCTCTTAAACCTTCTATAATATCATTATCTATACCATTTAACATATCTGTTTGTATAACGCCAGGAGCAATACAATTAACTTGAATATTAGATGGCCCAAGTTCCTTTGCTAATGCTTTAGTCATTCCTATTATTGCAGCTTTTGAAGTAGAGTAGTGTACTTCATAAGAACCTCCAACCATTCCCCATATAGACGATATATTTATTATCTTACCACTACATTCAGGTAACATATATTGAAGTGCCTTTTGAGTTGTGTAAAAAATACCATTTAAATTAGTACTCATCATTTCGTTCCAGTCATCATCTGTTATATCAGTAAAAAGTTTATTTTGGCTAATTCCAGCATTGTTTATTAATACATCTATTTTACCAAACTTTCCTATACAGTGATTTATAAGTGAATTAGCTTCAAATCTATTAGATATATCTGCTTTAAATATATCTACAGAATAACCAGCTTTTTTTAAATTATTACAAAGTTCTTCAGCTAGTTCCTTTGATTTATTATAATTTATAATTACATTATAATTGTTTTTTGCAAATAATATAGCACAAGCACGTCCAATACCTCTAGACGATCCTGTTATAACTACTGTTTTTTTTGTCATAACTATATCCCTTTCAAAACTTTTAATTAAAATAGTATTTATATATTATTATACTAAATATTTTAAATTAATAAATACTATTAGCTTATAAATAATATAATTAAATAGTAAAAAACCTGATAGTAAAACTATCAGGCTAAAAATTATCTTATAATAGTATATGCCATATAAACTATATATAAAACTACTAATATTATTCCCTGGCTTTTAACTAGAGAATTTTTCTTTTTCATAAACATATATAGTAGTAATGTTATTAAAACCATAAATATTATATCTATAAAAGCTAACGTACTCATTGATATTGGATTTATTACAGCTGCTAATCCTAAAACTAAAAGTATGTTAAATAAATTTGAACCGATAACATTACCAATTGCAATCTCAGTTTCGCCTTTTTTTATAGCTACAATAGATGTTACAAATTCTGGCAGAGAAGTTCCAACTGCAACTATTGTAAGTCCTACTAAATTAGCACTCATACCAAATGATGTGGCAATATCTGTTGCAGAATTTACAACCATATCTCCACCAATTACAATACCTACAATACCTAAAATAGATACTAATATAGTTTTAGTAAGCGATATTTCACTACTAGTTTCCTCTTCGATAGCTACAGCCGTTTCACCATTTTCTAAAGAAATACTCTCTGTAGCTTTTTTAGCTGATTTTATAGTATTAACTAAGAAATAAGTAAATAATGATAAAAGAGCTAAACCTTCGATTCTTCCTAATTTTAGATTAATTCCAAATGCTAATAAAAGAGCACTAGTGAATATTAAAAATGGTGTATCTTTTTTTATAGTATCTTCTTGAACTGGAAGTTTAGCGATAATAGATGAAACTCCTAATACAACAAGAATATTGAAAAAATTTGATCCAACAACATTAGCAACACACATATCATTTTGTCCAGCTAAAGATGATGTAATACTAACAGCAGCTTCTGGTGCACTTGTTCCCATAGCTACTATAGTTAACCCGATAATCATAGAAGGTACATTAAATTTCTTTGCAATAGATGAAGCACCTTCAACAAATACATCAGCACCTTTTATAAGTAATACAAATCCTATTATTAAAATTAAAAATGACAAAAGTATTCCTCCCTAAATGCATATTAAGTTTTTAAACTATAGCATAGTATATCATATATAAATAAATTTGAAAATTATATAATTTTTTATTTTATTAAATCAGATACTTCACCCTTAGATAAAACTCTCCATTTTCCATAAGGTAT
>CAJFPU010000104.1:6612-7279 GCA_904418825.1 uncultured Romboutsia sp.
CACATTCTACGTATTTGACGATTTAAACCTTGAGTTAAAACTATCTTGAATGTACGATTATTAATCTTTGTAACAGTACACTTATTAGTAGTTACGTACTTATTAGTTACAGGATTAAATATACGAACTCCATTAGACATTTTATTTATAAATTCTTGAGTTATATTTTTATTAACAGTAACTTTATATTCTTTTTCATGTTTATTTTCTGCTCTAAGTATCTTATTTACTATGCTTCCATCATTAGTTAAAAGAATAAGACCTTCTGATGGTTTATCTAATCTTCCTATTGGGAAAATTCTTTCTGGATAATTAACATAGTCTATAATATTTCCTTTTACATGACGTTCTGTTGTACAAGTTATACCTACAGGCTTGTTAAGTGCTATATAAACATTATTATTTTTAGGCTTTATAAGCTTATTATTTACCTTAACCATAGCACCTTCTTCTACAGTTTGGCCTACTTGTGCTTTTTTCCCGTTTACAGTAACTTTTCCTTGTTCAATAAGCTTGTCAGCTTCTCGTCTTGAACAAAGTCCAGTTGAACTTATGTAGTTGTTTAATCTCATTAAAGGACCTCCTAAAACTTTAGTATAACTTATTCATTATATTATAGTTGATTTCTCTAAGCAATAATAAAAGCTAAGTTAATTAAATATATAAT
>CAJFPU010000105.1 GCA_904418825.1 uncultured Romboutsia sp.
ATATATTTGCTCTTTTAAAGAAATAATATCAACTTCTAATCCTTCTTTTGATTTAGTTGCTATCATTTGACCATTATCACTTATCTCTATCGTAGCTTGTTTCACTTGCTTATTTATATCACGTTGAATATATGATAATTGTTCACTTAGTTTAGATTCATTATATGTTACATTTAATTTTATATTATACTCTTTATTTAGTTCTAAGCTACATTTTCTCTTTATATTCTCTAATTTATTATCATTTCTAGTATATAGATATGCATTTTTAATTGCTTCATTTATATTATAGCTTAACTCTATATCTTCTGGGTTTATACACCAAATTTTATCTTCATATTTTATATATATTGGTTTAAGCAAATATTTTTCATTTACTACATCTTTAGCTTCATTTATTTTCATTTTTCCAATATTTAATTCTTCAATATATATATTTTTATATATTTTACCACTAAAATCATCTTTTTTAGTTGATATACCTGTAGTTAAAATTAACATTATAAACAAAGATAATATTAATGTAAATTTATTTACAAATTTATATTTATACATTATTAGTTTTACTCCTTGATATATTTTTATAAATTTATATTTACCTATAATTTGTTTTATATTCTTATTATTGCTATATATGTTTTTGAATAAATATGTTTATTTTGCAAATACTTTTATTATATATCTATAACATTTCATGTGGAGGTATTTATGAAAAATTCTAAACAACATTTAACTGATGCTTTTTCACAACTTCAAGATGCTCAAATTAATTTAAAACATGCATTAGATAATGCAGAAAAATTAAATAATAAAGAACGAATTCAATCTACTTTATCTATAGTAAATGAGGCTGTATTTGCTGCAGCTAATACTGTTGCAAACTATCAAGACTCTAATTCTAAATACAATCAATCTCATACTAGATAAATCAAAATTTGAAAAAGACTTAACTTAATATATATTAAGTTAAGTCTTTTTCAAATTTTGATTCAACATTTTTCAACAAAATACTACTCTTAATTATATCTTATATGTTATAATATCATTATTCATTTCAAAGTATTATTATTGAAGATTCATTCTTCTTATTCTATAGAAAAGAGGTTGATTTAAGCCTCGTATGTAGAGAAATCTGCATAGGACACAACTTGAATTGCAGGTAATTCCTAAAGCCTAAGTGCCACAACGTAAAAGCGAATAGCTTTAAGCGTGATGGAACGAAAGTAGAAAAAAGTCTTAGGATGGCATATGGTTAAACCCTAAGTGCTGTTATAAATGGATGTTCATGCAGGGAAATCCCGAATAGGGAGACCTTCAACGACTAGACTTAAAAGGTCGTACACTATAAGCGATTGATAGTGGAAGTAGGTTGCCCCTAACGAGTAATGTCGAGGGTGAAGAAATAGTCTGCTCTCATATGAAAGTATGAGAAGTTCATAAGAGAACTGCATAAGAGTAGCGACCTTATGTGAACAAAAGGTGTTTATTTTGGTAAAGACTGTAAAATTATCTAAATTTAACGGAGAACTTTGCGAAAATTTATATGCTAATGTATTTTTAATGGATGCATCTAATTTTAATGATATAACAGTTTTATTTAATAAGGTAATTAGTTCAATTTCAAATAAAAACTGGCTTAAGTTTCGTGATACAGATTACTTACAAAATGTTTTAAATAACGGTGGATTTATTGTTGGATGTTATGTTGAAGATACATTAATAGCATGTGCACTTTGCGAATCTCCAAATGGAGATTATTTGGACAATCTTTATGACATTGGTATGAGTGATAATGAAATTGACTCAACTTATGTATCTGGATATGTAATGGTAGACCCTCTTTATCGTGGTAATTCATTGCACAAGATACTACTTGAAACTAGAATTGAAGAATCAATAGCTAGAGGTAAAAATTATATATTAACTGCTGTTGCTACCGAAAATATATTCAGTTTAAGAACGATTTTAAGTTTAGGATTTGAAATTCAACTTCAAAGAGAGAATCAATACGGTATAAATAGATATATATTACTAAAAAAATTAGAATCAAATTCACCTAAAGATAAAGAAATAATTGCATAACATATTCTTATAAAGTGGATATATAAAAGTAAAATTTTAATGTACTTTTATATATCCACTTTATTATATTATTATAATAATATAAATTTAACTTATAGTTATAAACTTTAAATATAGCTATTTATCGTTTAACTCTAAGCTTAATATAAATAATCTAGTTTTTGAAAGTATAATAAAATAATATGATTTTTAGCAAAAGAAGATATTACTAAAATATTAAGTAATATCTTTAAATTTATCTATTAATTTTAATATACTTAAGATTGTTTATTCATGCCGTCAAATACTATCTTCCCTTTACATATAGTATAATTTATCTTTCCATATAACTCATGTCCTATAAATGGTGAATTAAAAGATTTTGATTCAAATTTAGTTACTTTATAGCTTTCATCAGGATTAAATATTACTAAATCAGCTACAGAACCTTCTTTTATAAATCCACAATCTAAATTATAAAGTTTTGCTGGATTTATAGTCATTTTTTCAAGTAATGTCATTATACTTAAATAACCTGTTTTAACTAAATTAGTTATACCAAGAGATAATGCAGTCTCAAGACCTACTATTCCACTTGGAGCTTTAGCAAACTCTACATTTTTTTCTTCATATGTATGAGGAGCATGGTCTGTTGCTATTATTTCTATTGTACCATCTTGTAATCCTTCTATTATTTTCAATTTATCATTTTCAGTTCTAAGAGGAGGATTCATCTTAGCATTCGTACCATAAGTTAATATATCATCTTCCGTTAAAGTAAAATGATGTGGAGTTGCTTCTGCATATACATTCGCACCTAATTTTTTAGCCATCCTTATAGTTTCAACAGATACTCCAGAACTTATATGTTGTATATTTACTTTTGCACCGGTTTTTATAGCTATCATACAGTCTCTTGCTACCATAACATCCTCTGCTACGTTACTTGCACCACATATTCCTAACTTTTTAGATATTTCTCCTTCATTTATACCAGCTACAGTTATAAGCGATGGATCTTCTTCATGAAAACTTAAAGGCATATCAAGTTCTTTAGCTTTTAACATAGCATTATATATAATATCACTATCCATTATAGGAAGTCCATCATCAGTAAACCCTACTGCTCCACATTCTTTAAGGGCTTTCATATCAACTAATTCTTTTCCCTTAAAACCTTTAGTTATGGCACATGCTTGTAAAACATTTATAGGAGATTTTTTAGCTTTCGCCTTTATATATTCTAAAGTTTCTTTATTATCAACTATAGGATTAGTATTAGCCATACATACAACTGTTGTAAATCCACCTTTTGCCGCTGATTTAGAGCCAGTTTCTATATCTTCTTTATGAGTAAATCCTGGATCTCTAAAATGTACATGAACATCTATAAGTCCAGGTGCTACTATACATCCACTTGCATCTATAATTTTTTCATATTCATCTGTTAATGAATATCCCCCTATTTTTAATATTTTGTTATCTTTTATTACTATATCTATTACTTCATCCATCTTAGATTTTGGGTCTATTACTCTACCATTTTTTATAAGTATCATTTGCCTAATTATCTCCCTTTAAATATTAATATATAATTTTTTTGTAGCACATATTTAACAACAAAAATTATATTTTTTCATTATTTTAATATATTATACAATATTTAATTTATATGTTAAACATTATAACGAATATTTTATCATTTTATTTTTATATAATACGTATTAGATATTATAACTTTATAAAAAAATTTAATAAAAAATAGATATACTATGAAAAGTATATCTATTTTTATTTATTTTTCATTTAATTTTCTAAATTTAATAAGTTCCATTATTAATGTAGATATTATCGCTAATAATACACATATTGCTAATTGACTAATACCAAATTCTAATGGAATATCAAATATAGGTCTCATAAATGAAAGTAGAGTAAGCCCATATATAAATAAACAAACTATTATTGCATATATAACATACATATTTGAAAATAATCCTAATTCCTTTAATGTATACTCATTTGATCTTGCTGGTAATGTTTGTAGTATTCTACATAATGTAATAGTAGAAAATGCCATTGCAGTTCCAACATATGGTGATATTTGCCTTCCTATAAATTGAGCTATTATTACTGCAATACCTATTATTGTACCTCTAAATAAAACTGCTTGTATAGTTCCTCCAGCTAATATACTTTCATTTGGATCTCTCGGTGGTTTTGTCATGATATTTTTTTCAGGCTTTTCAAATCCTAAAGATATAGCAGGAAGAGAATCTGTTATTAAGTTTATAAATAATAATTGTAATGTTGTAAATGGATTTGCCCAGTTAGCAAATACTGCAAATAATATAGCAAGTATACCTGCAAAATTTCCAGCAAATAAGTAAGTTATAGACTTTTTAATATTTTTATAAACTGTTCTTCCTACTTCAACTGCATTTACTATTGTAGCAAAGTTATCATCAACTAGTATCATAGCAGATGCATCTTTAGCAACATCTGTACCACTACCCATACCTATACCTATATCTGCTTGTTTTAATGCAGGTGCATCATTTACTCCATCACCTGTCATCGCTGTTATTTTTCCTTTTTTCTGCCAAGCTTTAACTATACGTATTTTATTTTCTGGTGAAACTCTTGCATATACTGGTATATGTTCTAGCTTTTCATCTAATTCTTCATCACTAAGTGTATCTAACTCTTGTCCTGTTAAAGCAATATCACCTTCATCCATTATACCAATATCTTTAGCTATAGCAGCTGCTGTAGTTTTATGATCTCCAGTTATCATAACAGTTTTTATACCTGCATTTTTAGCTTCTCTAACTGCCTCATACACTTCTTCTCTAGGAGGATCTATCATTGCCATAAGACCTATTAAAGTCATATCATCTTCATCTTCTAATGATGGAATAAAATTGTCATCTTCTACATCTTTTATAGCAAAAGCTAGTACCCTTAATGCTTTATTTGAAAATTCTTCGTTTATATTTCTATATGCATTTAATATATCATCATTTATATCTACAGAATCTCCATTAACCATTACATATTTACATCTACTAAATACTACATCGGGTGCACCTTTTGTAAACATATATACATTTCCATGAATATTATTTACTGTAGACATAAGTTTTCTATCACTATCAAATGGTATTTCATTTAGTCTATTATATTTCTCTCTTAATATATTGTAATCTAGATTTTTGCTATTAGCAAATTTTATTAATGCAACTTCTGTTGGATCACCTATTTCCTTACCTTCATTATTTATATTTGAATCATTACATATAGCCGATGCTACAGTTAGTGTTTTAGATTGATATGAATAATTAATATTTTGTGACTCCATATCCTCTTTAGGTGTTTCATACATATAGAAATCTACTACTGTCATTTTATTTTGAGTTAATGTTCCAGTTTTATCTGTACATATAACACTTGTTGATCCTAATGTTTCAACTGCTGGTAATTTTCTAATTATTGCTTGTTTTTTAGCCATATCATTTGTTCCAACAGATAAAACGATTGTTACAATAGATGATAAAGCCTCTGGAATAGCTGCTACCGCTACTGCAATTGCAAACATAAATGAATCTGCTATAATTTTAGCTTTCGATATATCAGATTGCCCCATAAAATTTCTTATAACCTGAATTATAAATATAAGTGCTGCTATGCCTACTATTAATACACCAAGTTTTTTGCTAAATTCATCAAGCTTTTGTTGTAATGGAGTTTGTTTATTTTCAGCAGTTTCAAGTAAATTTGCTACTTTACCCATTTCTGTATTCATTCCAGTAGATGTTACTATAAATATTCCCCTTCCATACACAACCAAAGAACCACTAAATACCATATTCTTTTGGTCACCTATCCCAATATCTTCATCTATTTTTTCATTATGTTTTAATACTGGTTCTGATTCACCTGTAAGCATTCCCTCTACTATTTTTAAGGTTTGTGCGTCTATAATTCTTCCATCTGCTGGGATATAATCACCTGCTTCAAGAATTACTATATCTCCAGGAACTAATTCACGTCCTTCTATAGTTTGTTTTTGGTTGTCTCTTATTACCTTTGCTTTTGGTGCAGATAACTTCTTTAAACTTTCTAATGAACCCTCTGCTTTTTTAGTTTGAGTTACTCCTAATATTGAGTTTAGCATTATAACTATAAATATTATTATAGATTCAATAACTTCTCCTAAAAATATTTGTACAATAGCTGCTATTAAAAGTATTATAACTAATGGATCTTTGAAGCTTTCTAAAAATAACTTCCAATTTGGAACTTTATTGCCTTCTTTAAGTTCATTATATCCATATTCAGATAATCTTTTTTTAGCCTCTTCATTAGTTAATCCGTTTATATTTGATTTTAAAGATTCTATAGACTCTATATATTTTTGTTTATAATACATTTTATCCTCCTATGTTTA
>CAJFPU010000106.1 GCA_904418825.1 uncultured Romboutsia sp.
AGACACAATTTAAATTGTGTCTTTTTGATTTATCATATCTTACATATCAATGATTATAGTCAATATATTAAATTGATTGACTATAAAGATATACTTTGTTGTGATTTATTGTTTTTTCTTAAGTCAGATATCATATTTTTTGGTAATTTACTTAATATTATTGATGCTAATATACAGCTTGCTGGCTTATCTATTATATTTATTAATATTCTAGGTACAAATGCAGCTGTAAATACTTTTTGTCCACTTTGTATTAAAACTCCATATATAAAATCTATTCCACTACCGCTTACTCCATTGTATACTAATAAACTTATTGGTGTTCCTATTAATGGTACTAATACTGATAATATAATTCCTGTTATTAATGCTTTTATTATTCCAAACTTTCCATCTTTAGCTACAAATCCTACAAATAAACCTACTGCTATATTAACAATTGCAAAAGGTATATTATCTACACCTGAAATTACTCCTAGTACAAGGTTTGTAGCACCTCCGATAATTGCCCCACCTATTGGACCTAATGTAACTGCACCCATTACTGTCCCCATAGTATCTAAAAATAATACTTTAAACGTAAGTAAATCTGCAATTTTACCTAAGACTAAATTTAGAACTATACAGATTGCACTAAATGTAATAGCTTTTGTTTTCATAATATATCATCTCTTAACTAAAATTTTCCTTTTCAATTATATATCATAGTTAAATTATTTTAAAATAGGAATTTCCTATAAGATATATGTAGAATATAGTAATTTTCTATATTATTTTATAAATTTTGGCATTATAATGATTATTATATTAATTTGAAAGGATGATAATTATGAAAAGAGATAAAACAATTATAGTTACTTGTCATTGTATTTTGAATTGTAATTCTAAAGTAGAGGGTTTATCTGAATTTAAGGGATCTATTGATTTGGCTAAATCATTTATGGATAAAGGTATGGGGATTATACAACTACCTTGTCCTGAAATGATATTATATGGTATTAAAAGATGGGGGCATGCTAGAGAACAGTTTGATAATATGTTCTATAGAAAAGAAGCTAAAAAAATGCTTATGCCATATATCGCTCAATTTGAAGGATATATAAAAAGTGGTTATGATATAAAAGGTATTATAGCTATAGATGGAAGTCCTAGTTGTGGATTTAATAAAACTTGTTCTTCTTATAAGTGGTATGGTGAGCTTAGTGGATGTTCTAATCTCAATGAAAAAATTGATGATATAGCTTTAGTAGATGGTCGTGGTATCTTTATGGATGTTCTTATAAAGCTCCTTGATGAATATGGACTTGAAATACCTGTTTATGGCCTTGATGAAAGTAATCTAAAGGAAAGTAGTTTAGATATTTTAAGTAAACTTTAGTTTTGTAAATATAAAAAAGTGAAGCTATTTTTATACTTTTTGTTTCGAAAAATATTAAAATTTCATGTTTATTTTCATTGTATTATTTATATAAAATAAATTATTAATACTATAATGAAATTTATAAATTTTCTGAAAAATTCATTGACATAGTATACGAAAGATTATATTATATAAGTATAAATAAAAAGTTAATTAAAAACGCTAAGAAAAGGAAAGTAACTTTAAGAATACTTTTACAGAGAGTTCCTGTTGGTGAGAAGGAATAAAGGATATTAAAGCGAAAATGGCCTTGGAGCGGTGTACCGAGATCTTTTGATTTAGGCTACAACGGGTTCACCCGTTACAGTGATAAAGTATAACCAAAATTAATTTGGCGTACTTAATGAGGTTTGTATTGTGAGATACAAATAAATTAGGATGGTAACACGAAGTTAACACTCTCGTTCCTAAGACTTAGTTCTTAGGTACGGGAGTTTTTTATTTTACTTAAAATTATCAACCTAATAGCATTATAATATCTATATGTTAAAGTGGTAAGATGCGCGCGACCTTACATTTTAATAAGATTAAAGGGTTATATTTAAAACTAAAAATGACATAAAAAGCATTCAAATACTAGATATATTAAATCTTACGAAAACTTTAAATAAAAAAAATTATTAACTTAATAAAAATTAAAATGAGGGGAGATAAAATATGAAAACAGAAATAAAAAAGGGAAATCCATTAGCATTATTACCACTAGGAGTATTTTTAGTATTATTTCTAGGAAGTGGAGTAATAACAGGAGATTTTTATAAAATGCCAGCATTAGTAGCGTTTTTAATAGCGGGAGCAGTAGCATTGTTATTTAATAGAAAAGTAAGTTTAGAAGAAAAAATGAATATATTCTGTAAAGGAGCAGGAGACTCTAATATAATTTTAATGGTTATAATCTTTTTACTTGCAGGGGCATTTTCAAGTGTGGCTAAAGCAATGGGTGGAGTAGACTCAACTGTAAATTTAAGCTTATCTATACTTCCATCAAATCTTTTAGTAACTGGATTATTTATAATAGGATGTTTTATATCTGTATCAATGGGAACTTCAGTAGGAACAATAGCATCACTTGCGCCTATAGGACTTGGAATAGCAGAAAAAACAGGAATACCAGTAGCATTAGTAATGGGAGCTGTTGTAGGTGGTGCAATGTTTGGAGATAACTTATCTATGATATCAGATACAACAATAGCAGCAGTTAGAACTCAAGGTTGTGAACTTAAAGATAAATTCAAAGTTAATTTTTTAATAGTTTTACCAGCAGCAATAATTACATCAATATTATTGACAGTAGTAACATCAGGATATTCTACTACTTTAACAGGTAATTATAATTATGAATTAATAAAAGTTGTGCCATATGTTTTGGTATTAGTAGGAGCATTAAGTGGAGTAAATGTATTTGCATTACTTGGAAGTGGAATAATATTTGCATCAATAGTAGGTATTTTAACTAAATCTTTTGACGTATTTGGGCTTATAGAGGCTATATCAGGTGGTATATCTAGTATGTATGAATTAAGTTTACTAGCAATAACAATAGGTGGAGTTGTTTCACTTATAAAGTTTAATGGTGGAATTGATTATGTATTATACTTTATAACTAGTAAAATAAATAGTAAAAAAGGTGCTGAGTTTGGAATAGCGGCCTTAGTTAGTATTATAGATTTATGTACAGCAAATAATACTATAGCAATAGTTGCAGCAGGATCATTAGCAAAAGATATTGCTACTAAGTATGATATAGATAATAGAAAAACTGCAAGTATACTTGATATATTTTCATCTTGTTGGCAAGGTGTAATACCATATGGAGCACAGTTATTAACTGCAGCAGGTGTAGCAGCTATATCACCAATAGAAATTATACCATTTCTTTATTATCCAGGATTAATGTTTATATGTGGATTGTTATCGATTACATTTTCTAATGTATTATCAAAAAATATAAAATCAAATGAAGCAGCATAAATATATATAATTAAGCGTAGATAAAGTCTACGCTTTTTTTACGCTTAACCATATTACTTAAATACTTATGGATAAGTTTGAAAATATAGTTATATAAATGAATTGGATTTGAGAGTAAAAAATACAAAGGGATCTAGTTTTTTATCAACAAAATTTTAGTAACAAATTTAAATATATAACAATAATATATATTATCTCATTTAATTTAAGGAGGATTCTTTCATGTTTAAAAAATTTATCACAGTAGCAAGCTCCTTAGCACTAAGTGCAATGTGTTTGACTGGGTGTAATCAAACAACAACTACAGACAATAAAAGTTTAGATAAAGTAACTATAGCAGAAGTGGCTCATTCAGTTTTTTATGCGCCTCAATATGCTGCTGTAACTAAGGGATTCTTTGAAGAAGAAGGTATTAAAGTTGATATAATAAATACTTCGGGAGCAGACAAAACTATGGCTGCATTAATATCAGGGGAAGCTCAAATAGGACTTATGGGACCAGAAGCTTCTATATATGTATATAACCAAGGTAGTGAAGATTATGCAGTTAACTTTGCTCAACTTACTAAAACAGATGGAAGTTTTATAATCGCTAGAGAAGAAATGCCAAACTTTACTATTGAAGATTTAAAAGGAACAGATATATTAGGTGGAAGAAAAGGTGGAATACCTTTAATGACATTAGAATATGTATTAAAGAAAAATGGTTTAACTATAGGTACAAATAAAGAAGCAGGAGATGTTAATGTAAGAACAGATGTGCAATTTGGTGTAATGGCTGGAGCATTTGCAGGTGGAGAAGCAGATTATACTACAGCATTTGAACCTACAGGAACTCAAATGGAAGAAGAAAAAACTGGATATATAGTTGCATCAGTAGGTGAATTATCAAGAGAAGTAGCAGGAGATATTCCTTTTACTGCATACTCTACAACTAAAGACTTTATGGCAGATAACGAAGATTTAATACAAAGATTTACTAATGCATTATATAAAGGTCAACAATGGTGTAAAACAGCTTCAAGTGAAGAAATAGCAGAAGCTATGCAACCTTTCTTTAATGATTTATCATTAAATGATTTAATAAGTGTTGTTGATAGATATAAAGCAGTAGATGCTTGGTGTGATAATCCTGTATTTACAGAGGAAAGTTTAAATTCTTTAGTTAAAATAATGGAAGAAGCTGGTGAATTAGATAAAGCACCTGTTTATAATGATATAGTAAACACTGATTTCGCAAATACAGCTATAGAAAATAATAAATAATCTAAATTTCATATAAATATTGAAGGAAAAGGATTTATCATATTTGATATAATCCTTTTTCTATTACTGTAGGATTTGATATAAGGTATCATTATCAATTAATTTAAATAAATTATAATAATATTACAAAAATAAAAAATTTTAATTTAAGGTAATTGAATTGAGAAAACCAAATAATCATTTTTAAGAATAACTTAGGGGTGAAAATATGCAAAGTAATTATAGAAAAGTTAAACAAGTTTTATGGCTAATATTATTTGCAAATTTTGCAGTTGCATTATTAAAGATTATAGTAGGAACAGCTATAAGTAGTACAAGTATGACAGCAGATGGATTTCATTCTATATCAGATGGTACATCAAATATATTAGGAATTGTAGGTATCATATTAGCATCAAAACCAAGAGATAAAGAACATCCTTATGGACATAATAAATTTGAAGTAATATCAGGATTATTTATAGGGGCAATGCTTTTATTTTTAGCTGGAAAAATTACTTTAGATTCACTAGTATCATTTAAAAATCCAGTTGTACCAAATATAACGATTGAAAGTTTAGTAACTTTAGTTATAACTTTATTGATAAATATATTTATATCTGACTATGAACATAAAATGGGAAAAAAATTAAATAGTTATATTTTAATTTCAGATTCTTTGCATACAAAAAGTGATATATTTGTATCTATAGGTGTTTTATTTACTTTAGTAGGTGTAAAACTTGGTCTTCCAGCTATTATTGACTCAATAGTATCTCTAGTTGTTGCTGGTTTTATACTTCATGCATCATATGAAATATTTAAATCTACAATAGGTGTTTTAGTAGATAAAGCTATAGTAGATGATGAAGATGTAATAGAAATTCTTAATGAATTTGATGAAGTAAAATGTTTCCATAATATAAGAAGTAGAGGTAGTGAAAATAATATCTATCTTGATATGCATATTATGGTTGATTCTAATATGACAGTAGAAGATTCTCATAAATTAAGTCATGATATTGAAGATAAAATAAGAAAAAGAATTAATAAAAATGCACAAGTTATAATTCATATTGAGCCTTATTATGAAAAAGAAATGAATTAAATTATTATGGTATAATACAAAATAAAAAATAAAATAAATAAGGAGAAATTATGGACAAAAATAAAATGAAAAAATATTGTTTATAAATTTTATAACAATGATTACCTTTAATATGGCACATACAGTAACGCCATCGCTTTAACAGAAAAAACTAAAAAACCTAGTGTTTATATAAAAGGGGACTATCTCAAAATAGAGATTAGTCCTTTTATTTACCAAAATATATAATGCATTTTAACTATTAATATAAATTTCAAACAGAGGTCAACTAAGTTATAAACCTTAATATAATAATTGAATATTGTTTACATAATAATATTATTATATTAAGTAAATGTAGTGTATAGATTTTATTTAAATACACAGTTAAAAACATAAAAAATCGTTGCAAGATTGTGCAAAAAAATATATTATAAGAATATATATAATATATGAATAATTGTTCATATATTTAAATATTTATATATACATGTAGGAGGGATATATGAAAGATATAGATGTATGTTGTATTAATGAACTTCATGCTGATGTAGTTGATTCTGTAAGAGCTGAAATGCCTGATGCAGAAATGTTATATGAATTAGCCGAACTATTTAAAGTATTTGGAGACACAACAAGAGTAAGAATATTATACGCACTATCAGAACAGGAAATGTGTGTTTGCGATATAGCAAAACTTTTAGATATGACTCATTCGTCAATATCACATCAACTTAGGGTATTAAAACAAGCTAGATTAGTTAAATTTAGA
>CAJFPU010000107.1 GCA_904418825.1 uncultured Romboutsia sp.
ATTTTTTAATGTATCTCCAGATAAAGAAACTCCTTTTAACTCTTCTAAATATTTTTTTGCAAGATTTTTTTGTTGCTTATCAAAACCTAATTCATCTATAACTTTATCAAAACTTTTAACTTTTTTAACTTTATCACCTTGTTCATTATCTTCATTCTTAATAAATTTCTTCCCTATATCTATAACATCTTTCTTTTTTATATTAGTTAAATCTTCTTCATATCTAACCATATCTATAGCCATTAACTCTTGCCAACTTAGCTGTACTTCTTTATTTCCTATTTCATCTGCCATATCTATATAAAATTCTATTGCCGATTCTTCAATATTAACTCCTTTATACAATTCTTTTATATGCTTATCTAAATAAATAAAAGTTATCAAACTTATAAATGTTCCCAATAATATAATCGTCTTTTTAATAAATCCACCTATACTTTTATTTTTTCGCCTTTTCTTTCCTAAATGTTTTATTTTTTTCTTCCCCATAATATCTCCTCTTAATAATTACTTTAATATCATTATACTATTAGATCTTAATTGTAAGAATAGTATAGTAATATTAAAGTATAATATAAAAAAATAGCTATGTTTAAACATAGCTATTTTTTTATATTATATTATTCAGATTTTAATTCTATCCATGCTCTATCATATAATTTTATTTTATCACCTAAATCTATGAAAGTTTCACATTTATTCAATACTTCTTGTGATGGATAAGCCACTGGGTTTTCAGTTATTTCTTTATCTAATAATTTTAATGCGCCGTCATTAGGTATAGAGTATCCTATATATTCAGCATTAATCTTTGCATTTTCTGGATCTAGTAAAAAGTTTATAAATAGTTCTGCTTCTTTTTTATTCTGAGCAGTTTTTGGTATACACATCGCATCTACCCATTTATTACTACCTTCTTTAGGTATTGCATAGTCTAGATTAGGGTTTTCATCCATAAGAGTTACTGCATCACCTGAGTATATTATACCCATAGCAACTTCCTCTCCTAGTAATCTATCTTTACCTTCATCATTTACATAAGCTAATACTAAATCCTTTTGCTTCATTAAAACATCTTTAGCTTCATTAATTTCTTTAGGATCTGTAGTATTCATACTATATCCTAATTTTTTTAAAGCTATTCCCATAGTATCTCTAACTGAGTCAAACATCATTATATTTCCTTTATATTTAGGATTCCATAATATATCCCAGCTATCAACAGGCTCTTTAACCATTTTTTTATTATATAGAATACCAAACGTACCCCACATATATGGAACACTATATTCATTAGTTTCATCATATATAGGATTTAAAAAACTCTTATCTATATATTTCATATTAGGTATATTCTCAAAGTCAATTTTTTGTACAAGACCTTCATTAATCATTTTTTCTACCATATAGTCAGATGGAAATACTAAGTCATAATTTGTACTTCCACTTTTTACTTTTTGATACATAGTCTCATTAGTATCATAAGTTTCATAAAGAACTTTTATTCCTGTTTCTTCTTCAAACTTGCTTATTAATGATTCATCTATATAGTCCCCAACATTATATACGTTAAGAACCGTTGTAGAATCAGTACCTTTTCCACACCCAACCATCATAGTTGCAGAAAGTACACCTATAGTCAAAAGTGATATTATTTTTTTATATATTTTCATTACTTCCCACTCCTTACTATAGATTGTTTTCTATTAGATAATAAAAGTAATCCAAGTACTACTGCAAACATTATAGTAGATAATGCATTTATCTCTGGCTTTATACCTCTTCTAGCCATACCATAAATTTCTATTGAAAGATTACTAACTCCATTTCCTGTATTGAAGAAACTTATTATAAAATCATCAATAGACATAGTAAATGCCATTAAAAAACCTGATATTATCCCTGGTTTTATTTGGGGAAGTATAACTTTTCTAAGTGCATACATAGGTGTAGCACCTAAATCCATTGCTGCTTCTTCTATATTCTGAGGTAAAGTTCTTACCTTTGGTAAAACAGATAATATAACATAAGGTATACTAAACATTATGTGAGATAAAAGCATTGTTGTGAAACCAAACTCTATATTAACAAAAGCAAATAAACTCATTAATGCTACTGCTGTAACTATATCCGGATTTAATACTGGAAGATAGTTAATATTAAGTAATAACTTTCTTGGTTTTGTTTTCATTTTATTTATTCCAATTGCACTTATAGTACCTATTATAGTAGCTATAACTGAAGATAATATAGCAACTAAAAGTGTATAATACAGTGCACTCATTATACTTTCATTGTGTAAAAGACTTTTATACCACTTGAATGTAAATCCGCCCCAGTGAGCCATTGATTTAGAGTCATTAAAAGAAAATACAACTAAAGCAAATATTGGTGCATATAAGAATAAAAATACTAAAAATAAGTAGATATTAGATATATATTTCTTTAACTTTAAAATAATAACCCACCGCCTTCCTTATCAGATTCATCCTCAAATCTAGACATTACAGCCATAGATATAAGTATTATTATCATCATAAATATTGATACCGCAGACCCAAAGTTCCAATCTCCAACTACTGTAAATTGTTGTTCTATTAAGTCTCCTATTAACATAAACTTACCACCACCTAATAATCTAGATATGGCAAATGTAGTAACTGCTGGCATAAATACCATAGTTATTCCAGATACAACTCCCGGTAAGCTTAAAGGGAATATAACTTTAGTAAATACTTGGAAGCTATTTGCTCCTAAATCACGTGCTGCATTAATTAAGTCATTATCCATTTTAGATAATGAGTTAAATATAGGAAGGACCATAAATGGTAGGAAGTTATAAACCATACCAAGTAATATAGCTGTATTAGTATATAAAATACTTGTATGAGGTATTCCAAACCAACCTAAAAATGTATTTAATAATCCATTCTTACCTAATATTGCAACCCATGCATATGTTCTAAGTAAAAAGTTCATCCACATTGGCAAAATAAATAATAATATTAATGTTCCTCTTTTACTAACATTAACTTTAGATATTAAATATGCTACAGGGTATCCAACAATCAAACAAATTAATGTTGAGCCTCCTGCTAAAATTATAGATCTTAAAAATACTTTGAAATAAATTGGATCCATTAAATCTTTATAGTTTGCTATAGAAAATACTTGTTTTCCATCAATTTTTTGCGTAAAACTAAAAAGTACTACTAGTATTAAAGGGATTACTATAAATATGGCACTCCATATTATATATGGATAAACTAAAAAAGATTTTTTCTTCATTTTAGTTCTCTTCTTTTCTCATTATGTGAATATCTTCAGGATATATATCCATACCTAACTCTGAGCCAACTTCTGCACTCTTAGTATTGTGAAGCATCCACACTCTATCATTTTCTTTAACTAAAATTTCATAATGTACACCTTTAAATACTGTAGATGTAACTATACCTTTTAGCATCCCTTCATTTGGTTCTACCATCTTTATATCTTCAGGTCTTATAACAACCTCTATATTTTCATTTTTTTCAAATCCCTTATCTACACAATCAAATACTTTACCACAAAATTCAACTTTAAAATCATCTAACATAATACCATCAAATATATTACTTTCTCCTATAAATCTAGCTACAAAAGAGTTTTTAGGTTCATTGTATATATCCTCTGGTGTACCCATTTGTTGAATTTTACCTTTGTTCATAACTACAATTGTGTCAGACATACTAAGTGCTTCTTCTTGATCATGAGTTACAAATATAAATGTTATTCCTAATTTTTGCTGAATTCTTTTTAATTCAGTTTGCATCTCTTGTCTTAACTTTAAATCTAATGCTCCTAAAGGTTCATCAAGCAATAATACTTTAGGCTCATTTACTAATGCTCTTGCGATAGCTATTCTTTGTTGTTGACCACCACTTAAAGACTCAATACTTCTTTTCTCATAACCTTCTAATGCTACTAATTTTAGCATTTCTTTTACTTTTCTATCTATCTCTTCTTTTGGTAACTTTTTTATTTTTAATCCAAATGCTATATTTTCATATATATTCATATGAGGAAATAATGCATATTTTTGAAATACGGTATTTACCGGCCTTTGATACGGAGGTATTTCATTCATTTCTTTACCTTGGAATAAAACTTTTCCTTCATCTGAATATTCAAACCCAGCTATTATTTTTAATGTTGTAGTTTTTCCACATCCACTTGGACCAAGTAATGTTAAGAATTCATTCTTCTTTATATCTAGATTTAAATTATCTAAAATAGTCATTTCATCATATTTTTTTGATATATTTCTTAATTCAATTATATTTTCTACCAATTATTACACCTCTTTCTTAAAATGATGGCGGAGTACTAACCCAAATTACTTTGGCAGTTGTTTTTCCCGCATTCGATATATAATGATTAGCTCTTGGTTTAAAATAAAAACTTTCGCCTTTTTTGACTTTATTTTTCTTTTCTCCTATATGTAAATATATTGATCCAGATAAAACATATCCGAACTCTTCACCTTCATGAGGCTTTTCTTCTTTATATTGTCCACCTGATTCTAAAGTTATTATTATAGGTTCCATTTCATTTTTTTGAGAATTAGGTATTAACCATTTTAAAGTATATTTTAAATCTTCATCTTCTGTTTCAAACATATCATCTTTAGTAAAACATATTCTTTCATTATCTATCTCATTAAAAAATTCCCTTAAATTTGTTCCTAATATTTCAAGTATATCTATAAGGGTAGCAATGGATGGTGATGTTAAGTTATTTTCTAATTGTGATATAAATCCTTTAGATAATTCACATCTATTAGCTAATTCTTCTTGAGTTAATTGTTTTTCAATCCTCATACGTTTTATTTTCTCACCTATATCCATAGTCCCACCTCCTAGTTCTTTTGTCTTTAATAAGTAAACATTGTGTTTAAAATTTCTAAACAACAAAGTTCATTATATAAAAAAAATCTATATTATTCAATAGTTTTTTTATTATTTTTTATTTTTCAATAAAACAGATATAATCCTTATATTTCAATATATTCAAGATATATACTTGGAGTTATGTTTATATTAATATTTATAAAGTTTAGTATGCCTAACTCATTTTTTTAATTTATAAAATTTAATTATTTAGTATATTTAAAAATATTCTAACTATATTCAATATATCTATTTATATAATTTACAATATTATTTAACTTACTCATAAAATAATAATAACTTGTAGATATATTATTTATAATAAGTACACTTTATTAATTCTTAGTAGTTTATGATAAATTGATGAATAATAAAGTTTTTATATATTTATACACCCCTTTACAATTAAATTAGTAATATTTATATTTACTCTATAAAAATTGCATTTCAACCTATAATATATCCTTTTTTTATGATATTATATATAAATTATAATCATAAAATATTAATATGTAAGGAGATGAATAAATTTGATAAAAATAGGAGATTTTAATAAACTTGAAGTTAAAAGATCTACTGATTTCGGTTATTTTCTAGACGGAAAAACTAATAATTCTAAAGATGATATACTTCTTCATAAAAGATTAATAGGTAAAAATGAAATTAATGTTGGAGATACAGTTGATGCATTTATATATATAGACTCGGAAGGTAGAAAGGCTGCAACATTAATACCTCCAAAAGCTAAGGTAAATGAGGTTGCTTACTTAAAAGTAGTTGCTCATACTAAAATAGGAAGCTTTATAGACATTGGTCTACAAAAAGATATACTAGTTCCTTTCAAAGCTAAAACTTATGATTTAGAAAAAGGTCATAGATATTTATTCTATATATACTTAGATAAAACAGGAAGACTCGCAGCAACTACTGACATAGATCAATATCTTACTACAGATCATAACTATAATATTGGCGATACTGTAGAAGGCATAGTATATGGATTCCAAACTAATAACTCTGCTATGGTTTGTGTTGATAATAAATATGCTGGGGTTATACTTCACAATGAATATTTCACTGAATTAAATATTGGTGATAAATTAACTTTAAATGTTATAAAGATTTATGAAGATGATAAACTTGGATTATCACCTAGACAAAGTAGAAAAGAAGAATTATATGTATTAGAAAAATCTATAATGAATTACTTAGAAGGTGCCGATGGTCATATGAGATTTAACGATAAATCTACTCCAGAAGAGTTAGCTACTGTATTTAATACTAGTAAGAAAAATTTCAAAAGAGCTTTAGGAGTTCTTATGAAAAAAGGTTTAATATATCAAAACGAGAACGGAACATATTTAAAATAAATAAAAATAAGGATTTCAAATTAT
>CAJFPU010000108.1 GCA_904418825.1 uncultured Romboutsia sp.
GTATCTTATGGATATATAGATCTAAAATTTAAAAATAATTTTGCTCATCCAATATATATAAAAAATATAGTTTCAAATGGAGCGATAACTTCCAAAATATATGGCTGCAGCCAAGATAGAGAAAAATTATATATAAGAACACAAGAAAGTCATGAGAAAGATAAAATAATAGTAAAAACTTATAGAGTATTTTTAGGTGAAGAAAATAATAAAATAAGAGAAGAGTTAGTATCAGAGAATAAGTATAAAATAAAATAAAAATATTGAAAACATTTTCATTTGATGCTATATTTAAGTTAAGAAAAGATAAATGTCAAATTATTTGACATTTTTTTTGAAAATAAATGCAATCGATTGCATAAATTAAGGGGGATGTAATGGAGAAAAAGTGGTGGAAAGAAGCAGTTGCATATCAAATATATCCACGTAGCTTTATGGATTCAAATAATGATGGGATAGGGGATTTAAGAGGAATAATATCAAAATTAGATTACTTAAAAGAACTAGGTATAGATGTTATATGGATATGTCCTATGTATAAGTCTCCAAATGATGATAATGGATATGATATAAGTGATTACCAAGATATAATGAGTGATTTTGGAACTATGGATGATTTTAATGAGTTACTAAGTGAAATTCATAAAAGAAATATGAAAATTATAATAGATTTAGTAATAAATCATACAAGTGATGAGCATCCTTGGTTTATAGAATCTAGATCATCTAAAGAAAATCCAAAGAGGGATTGGTATATTTGGAGAAAAGGAAAGGATAATAAAGAACCAAATAACTGGGAGAGTATATTTAAAGGATCAGCATGGGAATACGATGAAAACTCGAAAGAATACTACCTACATTTGTTTAGTAAAAAGCAACCAGATTTAAACTGGAAAAATGAAGATATGAGAAATGAAATATACAAGATGATAAATTGGTGGTTAGATAAAGGTATAGATGGATTTAGAGTAGATGCTATAAGCCATATAAATAAAGAAGATGGATTAGCTGATATGGATAATCCAGATAACTTAAAATATGTACCATCTTTTGATAAACATATGAATGTTAATGGAATACATGAATATTTAAAAGAGTTAAAAGAAAATACATTTAGTAAGTATGACATAATGACTGTAGGGGAAGCAAATGGTGTAAAAGCTGAGCAAGCAATTGATTGGGTTGGAGAAAATGATGGAAAGTTTAATATGTTATTTCAATTTGAACATATAGATTTATGGAATAGTTCAGAGTTCAATTTACCGAATCTAAAAAAAGTATGGAATAGATGGCAAGTAAATCTTGAGGATGATGGATGGAATGCATTATTTATAGAAAATCATGATATAACTAGAGTAGTATCTGCTTGGGGAGATGATACTAGATTTTTAAATGAAAGTGCTAAAGCATTAGGGTTGTTATATTTTATGCACAAAGGCACTCCATTTATATATCAAGGTCAAGAGATTGGCATGACAAATGTTAAATTTAATGATATAAGTGAATATGATGACATTAGATCTATAAATGAATATAATCAACTTATAAGTCAAGGAATGAGTAAAAAAGATGCATTAGAGAATATATGGAACACATCAAGAGATAATACTCGTACACCAATGCAATGGGATGATAGCATGAATGCAGGATTTAGTAAATCTAATAATCCATGGATTCATGTAAATCCAAATTATAGAGATATAAATGTCAAAGAACAACTTGAAGATTCTAACTCAATACTTAACTTCTATAAAAAAATGATAAAGACAAGAAAGAGTAATGACTGTTTAATATATGGTAAATACAATCTTATATTAGAAGATGATACAAATATATTTGCATATGAAAGAATACTAAATGATGAAAAGTTCTTAATAATATGCAATTTAAAAAGTGAACATTCTAAATATGAATATGATCCTATAACATTAAAGTATGAAAACTTAATATTATCTAATTATGATGTTGATGATAATGAAGATTTAAATAAAATTTTATTACGACCATGGGAAGCAAGGATTTACAAAATAAATTAATCTAAATAAAAGTGGATTGTGGAAGATGAGTAAATGAGTAAATATATATCTAATGAATGATATGATTATATATTAAAATATGGTTTATTAGATACTTATACATTAGCTAAAGAAAAAGACTCTGGTGCAACTATTGAAGGTAAAAAAGATGCATGAGATAAAAATAAAAAGGATATGAGGTTAGATATAATTTTTACTAATAAATATATTGAAGTTGAATACCCTAATGTAATATTTAATGGTAAGAATAAAGAAAAAGTATCTGACCATTACAGTGTAGAAATAAAAATTAATATATAAATAGATAAAATATAGGAAAACAACTATAAAAAGATGTCTTTTCTATATTTTTTTATTTATGCATAAATTATTTTATGTTTCTAATATAAAAGGTAAAAATATAAATTTCCATTTATTTATATATTTTTATTTAGTAAATAAATGATAAAAGAAAAAATTTGATTAATAATATAAATAAGCGATAAATAAATCTATAAGAAGACATAAAAACAAATAACATTGGAGGAGTATTTATGAAAGTTAAAAAAAGTAAAGTTTTAATAATATTAATTATAACAACGATCGTTCTTATAAACCCTAATAGCTTTTATTGTAATGCATATTATGTTAAAAATAAAATTATAATAAATAGCCAAGAAGCTGAAATAAAAAATAAATTATATAATTCTAAAAAAGTAGCTTATATAACAATAGATGATGGACCATCAAAATACACCGATGACATATTAGAAATTTTAGATAAACATAAAGTCAAAGGGACTTTTTTCTTAATAGATAGAAATATGAATATTTATCCAGATAAAGTTAAAAAAATAGTTGAAAGTGGAAATGTAGTAGGCCTTCATAGTGTATCACATGATATTCATAAATTGTATAAGACAAGTATTTCTGCAAAGGAAGAATTTGATATAAATAATCAAACTTTTTATAAAATTACTGGTAAGTATTCTAATTTAGTTAGATTACCATATGGAAGTAAACCATATGCATGTAAAGAAACCTACAACAATTTAGTAAGCGCAGGATATAAGGTATGGGATTGGAATATAGACACAGAAGATTGGAAATCTTCATCTAGTGAAATAGTAGAAAATACAATAACATATTCTAAAAATAAAAATGAAATAATAGTATTAATACATGAAAAAAAACAAACAGTAGAAGCATTAGATTCCTTAATAAGTTATTTAATTAAAGAAGGGTATGATATTATACCAATAAATGAAGACCAAAATCCTAAAAATTTCTGGTTAAAAAATCTCTACAAATAAATATTTATAGAGATTTTTTATGAAAGAATTATAATATATTGAATATAATTTACTAATGTAGATAATAAGAAAGGAGGATTATTATGGATATTAACAATAAAAATCGACAAACTAGTTCAGATATAGCTAGTACGAGTGCTAGTACTGGTGATTCTAATAATACCTCTCAAAATACAAATACAGGTTTGAATAGATTTAGTTATGCAGATTTTGTTTTGTTATCATCTACCATAGCATATGCAATAGCAGAAGAAATAAATGTAGAAGACTTGGAGATACTAATAACTTTTCTTGGTATGATATCTGGGGACTTGGCATTGTTACTTATAAAAAAAGGAAGATTGCTTTCAAGTCAAGCAGCACAAAATTCAAGTATAGATACCACTTCAGATAAAACATCTGAAGATGTGGAGGCAGCATTAATTAGAAAATCAACACATCGAAAAAAAAAGAAAATAAAAAAGAAGATTAAAAGAAGAAAAGTAGAAACTATAAAATAAAAAATAAAGTAAAAATTAGTATTATACATATAAAATTTAGCTTTTTAATCTAAAAAATATATATTTTTAGACTAAAAATCTAAAAAAATTAATAAAATTAATAAAATATATTGACTTAAGTATGTTAATAATATATCATAGTTTTTGTCAAAAAAAATATATTGACGTAAAAATTTCATATATACGGAGGAAGAATATAATGGGAGAGAGTTCGTTTTTATCACAATTCCTTATGATTACAGACATAAAAACTGTTATTTTTATAGCTGTACTTATAGGAACATTTTTTATTGTTAAGCAGTTCGAAAAGAAAAAAGTTAAATTTTCTACAAGAACTATATATGCAACAATAATAGGACTTATATTAGGGGTTATTATACAATTAGTAGCTGGACTTCCAGAAGATCCATCTAGAGTTACTTGGTTACAAGAGGTTACTAAGTGGTATGGATTATTTGGTTCAGGATTTATGGACTTATTAAAAATGTTAGTTGTTCCAATGGTATTTGTATCAATATTAAGAGTTATCATAAACATGGGTGAAGGTGATGACTTAGGAAAATTAACATTTAAATCATTAGGAATGTTACTTATGACAACTGCAATTGCTGCAATAGTTGGTATAGTAGTAGGTAATGTAATGAAACTAGGAGTAGGAACAGATATAGTAGCTGCTTCAGATACAGAGCTTAGAGAAATAACTCCTTTAGTTGATACTTTAAGAGGATTATTACCATCTAATCCTGTAGCATCAATGGCTGACGGAAATATAGTTGCTATAATAATATTTGCTACTTTCTTAGGTCTTGCAGTAAAGAGACTAAGCAAAAAGTATTTAGACGTTATAAAGCCATTTATAGATTTAGTAGAAGCATTTTACAAGATAATAGTATCAGTTGCTATGACAGTAATTAAGTTTATGCCATATGCAGTAGTTGCTTTATTAGCGAATACGATAACAGCTCGTGGATTATCATCTATGATATCTGTTGTTCAGTTCATAGTAGCGCTATACATATCAGTAGCTATAATGTTTATTATACATTTAGTAATAATAACAATAAATGGATTAAATCCAATAACTTATATAAAAAATGCTGCAGAACCATTACTTCTTGCATTTACATCTAGATCAAGTTTAGGAACATTACCTGTTACAATAGAGGCTTTAACTAAACATCAAGGTGTTGAAGAAGGCGTTGCAAGCTTTACTGCAAGTTTAGGAGCTAATATGGGGATGAACGGATGTGCTGGTATATATCCTGCACTAATGGCAGTAACAATAGCTAATATGGCTGGTGTTGAAATGAATGCAAGCTTCTATGCTATGCTTTTAGTTGTTATAACTATAAGTTCATTAGGTATAGCAGGACTTCCAGGAACAGCTACAATGGCAGTTTCAGTAGTTTTATCAGGTGTAGGTATTGGAGCATACTTCCCACTAGCTGGTGGTATACTTGCAATAGATCCAATACTTGACATGGGACGTACTATGTTAAATGTAAATGGTGCAACTACTGCAGCTGTAACAGTTGGTAAATCTCTTGGTAAATTAAATAAAGACATATTTAACGGAACTGTAGTGTCAGAAAAAAAGCAAAGTGCTTAAAACCCCACTAATAAATATTAATTTGTTATCAATTTGCCACCTTAGTGAAAAGCTAGGGTGGTTTTTACTTTTGATTATTATAACACATGCTCCCAAATATTAATAGTCTCGTTATCTATTTTATCGCTAGACCTTAGATATGTTTGTAAAGTAGTTTTTACATTTGCATGTCTCATTCTTTGCTGGATACCTTTTATGTTAGCTTTATTTTCTAGTAGTATTTGACCATGCAAGTGTCTGAAACTGTGAGCATTGGCTCTTATGTTTAAATCAGTTTTAATTTTTCTTACAACCCAGTTAAAATTATTTAATGTCATATGCTCGTAATTAGTATTCACGCATACAAAATTATGATTCACTCTTTTTTCTTTTAAAACTTCTTTATATATTATTAATTCATTTCTTAAGGTGTCTCCTATAATAATGTCACCTACCGATGATGGCGTTTTTGTTTCTGCCAAGACCATATTTCCATTTTTAAATAATGCTTGATGTCTAACTTTTAATATTTTATTTTCAAAGTCTATATTATCCCATGTTAATCCTATGCATTCTGACCTTCTAAGCCCCGTATGAAACATTATAAGGTAAGGGATATAGTAATTATAATAATTCTCTCTCAAATAGCTTAGAACGGTTTGTGCGTCCTCTAATGATATTCTATTAACGTCTACCTTATTAAACTTATATTTCATCTTAATATATCTTGATGGATTTTCCTTTATGAATTCATATGGGAATACAGCCATATCTAAGCTATATTTCAATACACTAAAAATCATGTCCATAGTCGATTTAGAAACACCTCTCTGATA
>CAJFPU010000109.1 GCA_904418825.1 uncultured Romboutsia sp.
AAGTACAAAGGCTATTAATCCTACTAATAAAAACATTAATTTTTTTAATTTGCTCATTATACTCTCCTCCTAACAAACTTTTTGTGGGATAAAATAAATTTCATCCTCATCTTTACCTATAAATCCTTCCACTTGATAAACATCTTTTATGATATTTTCATCTATTATTTTATATGGACATCCTTCATTTACAATTGCTCCATTTTTCATAATTACTATATTATGACTATATTTTATAGCTTGATTTATATCATGAAGTACCATAACTATAGTTATGTTATGCTCTTCATTAAGCTTTTTAACAACTTCTAGTATTTCTATTTGATGGTATATATCTAAATAAGTTGTTGGTTCATCAAGTAGTAAAACTTCCGTATTTTGAGCTAAAGACATAGCTATAAAAGCTCTTTGTCTTTGACCTCCCGATAAGTTAATTACCTTTTCATGTCTTATTTCTGATAAATTTGTAGCATCTATTGCAAAATCAATTAACCTTTTATCTTCCTTTGTATTTTTTTTATAAGGGCTTCTACCATAACTTACTAAGGTTTCTACATCTATATCCTCTGGTGCATTATTGTGCTGATGTACACAAGCTATATGCTTTGCTATTTCTTTATACTTTAATTTATTTAATTTTATATCACCTAAATATACATTACCTTTTTGTGGTTTATTAAAGCAAGATAAAATACTAAGCAATGTTGACTTACCACTTCCATTTGGGCCAAGTATTGTAGTTACTTTTCCTTTTGGTATATCTATATTTAAATTTTTTATAAAAGTCTTATCTTTGCTATATGAAAAATCTATATTTTTTCCTTTTAACATTATCTTTTTCTCCTTTTAAGCAGATATATAAAGAATGGAGCACCTATAACTGACATTACAAGACCAACTGGTATTTCATAAGGTTTAAACATAGTTCTGCCTAACGTATCTGCAAGTACTAGTAGAATACTTCCTAATGCAGCACTAAATGGTATTAGATAGTTGTGATTTGAGCCTATTATAAATCTTGCTATATGAGGTACTATAAGACCTACAAAAGATATTACTCCACCTACACCAGTTGATGTACTTGCTAAAAATACTGCTATAGCTGATATAATTATAGTTTGCTTTGTAGTATCTACTCCTAAACTTTTAGAAGTTTTATCCCCTAAAGATAGTAAATTACAAGTTTTACCTGTCATTAACGCTAAGCTTATACCTAATATAGTACATATTGCTAATATATTTACATCACTTTTAGTTACTGTTGCTAGACTTCCACTTAACCACATATCTATACTATTTTGTACTCCACCATTAAACATAGTAACTATGGATGCCATAGATGTAAGTAATGCATTTATAGCAACCCCTGCTAAAACGATTCTTATAGGTGAAAATCCTTTATCATACGCTATTAGATATACCATTATACCAGCAACACTTCCACCTATAAATGAAACCACTGACTTAAATTCATTTAATTCTGGGAAAAATACCATAATTATTATAGCTACTAAGCTAGCTCCAGATGATATTCCCGTAATCCCTGGATCTGCTAGTGGATTTTTCATAACTGCTTGTAAAAGTGTTCCTGCTACACCTAAACTTGCACCAATTAATACTGCACATAATACTCTAGGTAGTCTTACATCTTTAATTATTCCAATATTACCATTATTATCATTTTTTATTAATCCTGTTATTAATTCATTAAAGCTTATTTCTATACTTCCTGTTTTCATTGAATAAAGAACTATAGTAGCCAAGGCTACTATAGATACTAATATATATATTATTTTTTTATTATTTTCTAAGTTAAGTACTTTACTGCTCATATAATATATCTCCTAACAAATCTAGCGCTTCTATCACCTTTAGATTTGCACTCATTCCAAAATATTCACTATCTAAATAAATTACCTTATTATTTTTTACTGCATTTATACTTTTCCAAGAATCCTTTGCAAGTTCCTCAGCTACCGTTTTTTTAGTTTCTTCTGGTAAAGCATGCATCGTTACAAGTATCTTATCTGGATTTGCCTTTATTATTTCTTCCATATTAACTTGTATATATGAAGAGTTTCCTTCACTAAATACGTTATTCCCTCCACAGATTTGAACTAAATTACCTGTATAAGATTTATCTGTTCCTATCATTACTGATCCTGGAGCTCCAAAAAGTATCATTACTTTTTCATCATTTTTTTCTTTATTATCTAAAGATACTTCTTTATCTTCTAATTCTTTTAATATTTCATTTGCTTTATCATTTTTATCAAATCTTTCACCTAATGTTTTTATTGTTTCTTTTAAACCATCTACATTAGTCAAATTTACAAACTCACTTGGTATATTATTTTGTGTAAAAGTCTTTTTATAGTCTTCACCTAAAGTATCTACTGATACTACAACTGTTGGATTTAGTGATTTTATTATTTCCATATCTGGATTCATTGGACTTCCTACTTCTGTTGCATTTTTTACACTTTCTGGTAACTCATAAGAAGTAGTTGGAACACCACTTACTTTTACACCTAATTTATCTAATATTTCTGTAACCGCTACTGAAGTTGCAACTACAACTTCTTCACCTTGTTTTACTTCACTAGTTTGTATATCATTATTTTCACTGCTTGAACATCCTACAGTTAAAGCTAGTGATAATGTCATCATAACTATAGAAGTTATATATTTTTTAAGTTTCATAATGTCTCTCCTATTTATTATTTTTATCTTCAACTATTTCAGCTTTAACTATTAATCTGTCTTTACCTTTATTAGTACAAGTAACTATTGTCAGTTCTTTTATTTCATTGTCTTGGTCTAATACAAAGGTATCCTCAGGATTAACCTCAAAAATATCTTTTACTACATATGTAAATTCATTGTTTAAAGTTTTTATTATTATTTCATCATCTAAATTAATTTTATGAAGTTCATTAAATACTTCATTATATCTGTAACTACTATGACCTGCTAAAGAAAAGTTCCCATATTCTCCTGGCATAGCAGTATTTTCAAAGTGGCAAACATAATGATTTAAGTATTGCTTTTCAATACTTTCAACTACTACTGTGTTTAGTTTTATAGATGGTATATTTATAATTGCTATCTCATCTCCAGCTTTTACATTTGTAAAATCATCTTCTTTAGATTCTTTAGCATTTTTATCTATTTTTTCTTCAAAACTTTTAGTTGATTTATTTTCTAGATACTTTGAATAGCCCTTTATAGATAGTGAGCCTACACAAATTAATAGCCCCACTGTTATTAATATTTTAGAAATTTTAGATTTCATATATTATTTTTTAGCCTTCATTATAAAAAATGCTGCTACTAAAACAACTACTACTCCTATACCTACATATAAGATAGTGTTATTATTATTTGTATCAGTTACTGCTTCAACTGTTGAATCTACTTCTTCCTCAACCACTTCTTCTTTAGGCTCTTCTATCTTTTCTATTAAATTCAAAGTATCTGTTTTAGTTATTATTCCAAACTCAACATCTCTACCCATAGCATCTACATACATACTAGCTTTCATATCTGGTTCTATTGTATCTGTTTCAAAACCTAATTCTATTGTATGGTTTTCATTATCTTCATTGATTATATCAAGATTTACATTTTCACCATTTATTGAAATTTTGTGGTCTTTCATATAATTTGCACCACTAAATTTAATGGTATAATATACTTTACCACCTTTAATCTCTAATTTCATAGTTGGATCTAAGTAACTTCTTGCCATACTCATTCCTATTTCACTTTCATGATTTACATCATTTTGTACTTCATAAATTCCACTTTCAACTTCACTTAATTCTAATGCACTCGAATTTATTCCAGATGTAATAATAAATACTGTAACTAGCATTACTGATAATATTGATTTTATATATTTCATATCTATCTCCCTCTTAATTATCTTAGTTATATTTGTATATTATCATCATTGATAATCATTGTCAATTAACATTTATTATTAATGGTATTGACTTTTTTTATTTTTATGTTAATAATATATTGATAGTGATTTTCATTTATATTCAATATTTTATTTAATATACATTATTATTTCTTAAATATATTTGTTTTTTTATAAATATATTTGTATTAATTGAAATGGGGGTAAACTTTTTGAATACTATTTCTAATATATTAGAAGATTTTTTTCATTGCCTTAAATTACCAATAAAGGCTATTGATTCTAACTATAATTTAATTTATAAAATAGGAGTAAGTGACGAATTGGATGGTTTCATTTCTAGTTCTCTATTTATAGAAAAAATAAAAAGTAATAAAGAAAACTTTTCATTTTCTATAATTGATTTTGAAGATAATATAAACTTTCTACTAGTTCCTATATCTAAATTTGATAAAAATAAAGGTTTTTTTATTATTGGACCATTTAAATCTGTTGATAATACATATAACAATATACCTTACTTACCTAATACATGCATAAATTATGTATATAATTTATTAATAACAATAAGCGATGACAAATTCAGTAAGGGTAGAATCAATCTTCAGTTTAGCCCTTATGTAAAAAAAGCTGTTGAGTACTGTATAAAAAACTTTGATTCACATATATCTATTGATTTGATTTGTGATGAACTGAATATAAATAAAAGTTATTTTTGTAAAATTTTCAAATCTGAAACAGGATATACATTCACTAATTATTTAAATATATTTAGAGTTGAAAAAAGTAAAAATTTATTAAAAAATCCTAATATGAGTCTTTTAGATGTGGCTGTTAGTGTTGGTTTTAATAGTCAAAATTATTACTCTTCAGTTTTCAAGAAAATAACTAATAAAACTCCTCTTGAGTATAAGCAAGAAATTAAATTATAATTTTATTATCTGAAAATCCTTATATTATTTAATTAATAATGAAATAATATATATAATTAAATTAATATATAAGGAGATTTTAATATGCCTAACGATGATACTATAAAACTATTAAATGAATGTAATTCAGGAATAAAAATGGGAGTTCAAGGAATAAATGAAGTTATGGATAATGCAGAAGATAAACAACTTATAGATATTTTAAACAAATATTTAAAAGAACATGAAAGGCTAGGAAATAAAACACATGAATATCTAAATAAATTTCATGATACTGGTAAAGAACCAAGTACTATAGCTACTGCAATGAGTTGGGTAAAAATAAATTTCAAAATGATGCAAGGTAATCAAGATGAACAAATAGCTGATGTAATGACTGATGGTTGTAATATGGGTATTAAATCTATTGCCAAGTATTTAAATAAATATCCTACAGCTTTACCTGAAGTTAAAGAGTTGGCATCTGATGTTATAAAATTAGAAGAAAACTTTGCACTAGATTTAAGAAAATTCTTATAATAATAAAGGAGTTGATTATATCAACTCCTTTATTATTTCTTAATTATTTACTTTTTATCTTTATCATATTTATTCTTTTCTTCTTCAACATGTTCAAGATAGTTTTGAACTTCATCATGTAATTCATTATTACAATTTTCAGACTTTACCTCTTCTACTTTAGCTTGTTCTATATTATCAGTAAAACCATCATATGTTTTATATTCCATAGTATAAACCCTATCACAATATGGACAAACTTCAAGTTCAGAATCTTCCATTCCCCATATTTCTTCTTCTAAATCATCTACTCTGCTTTTTAAATTTTGGTATAATACATACCCTCCAATTCCTAAAAATCCAGCGGTAATAAACATAGCTCTTTTTTTAAAGCAATTCATAGTTATGTCTCTCCTTTCTAGCTAAAGTACTTTCTTATAAATAGTATTTGTATTATTTGTTTAAATAAACTATATATTATATTTTCTTAAAAACAAAATTCGCTTTGCTCAAAAACATTATTTTTATATTTATAAAATTATTGATATTACTTATATTCATAGGTTATGTACAAATATATTTATGATATAACTTCCTTACACGTAAAAAAACTGGATAAGGAATTAACCTTATCCAGTTTATGTTAAATTATTTTAATGCATCTTTAACATTGTTTATCATAGTTTGAGTAGAATCTAATCCAGTTTATCATAGTTTGAGTAGAATCTAATCCACCTGCAACTACATACCACGCTGCTGAATCTAAATATACTATTTTATCATTTTTATATGCATCTGTTGATTTTATTAAATCATTATCAAATAAAGCTTTAGCTGTACCTTCTCCACCAGTAGCACTTCCTTTATCTACAACGAATATGTACTCTGGATTTTGCTCTGCTATGTATTCAAAAGTAACTTGTTGACCATGATTAGATTCTTCTATTGTTTCATCTTTATTTGTAATTCCTAATTGATTATATATTAAACCAAATCTAGATTTATCAGAGAATACACTTAAGTTTCCTTCACTAACCATAGTAGTTAAAGCATTAACATTCTTTTCTTGTGCCATAGCCTTAACTTCATCCATTTGCTTTGTTAAGTTATCTAAGTTTTCTTTCACAAAGTCTTCTTTATCAAATATTTTACCTAATACATCTAAATTACGGCTAAAATCATTTAAATAATCACTTCCATCTACTGATAAGTATACAGTTGTAGCTATTTCAGCAAATTTGTCGTACATATCTGCTTGTCTTCCACTTATTATTATTAAATCTGGTTTTAATTCATTTATCGCTTCAAAATCAGGTTCTTTTAATCCACCTAAATCAGTATATTTATCTTCTTTGTATTTTGATAAATACTCTGGCATTGATTGTTTAGGAACTCCTACAACTTCAACACCCATATTATCTAATATATCTAGTGTTCCATAGTCAAACGTAACTACTCTTTCAGGATTTTTAGATACTTCAATAGTTCCATTTTCATCTTGAACTGTAACTATTTCAGTTCCTTTAACTTCTGTTTCTTGTGCTTTATCTTTACCACCTAATGTAAATGCACCTAATAATCCTACTATTGCAACCCCTGCAATAATTGCTGCTTTTTTATTCATAATAACTCCCTCCAAGTTTTTTATTTTTTTTATATTAATTATCTTTATCGATGTAAAAAGATAATCATTATCATTAATAATATATACTTATTTTATTTCCATCAATTTCTTGAACATTAAAATCCATTTCATATATTTCTCTTAATATATCTTCATTTATAATCTCATCTACTGTCCCTTGTCTTGCTATTTTCCCATCTTTAAGTGCTACTATATAGTCTGAGTAACAAGCTGTAAAGTTTATATCATGCATTACAAGTATTATAGTTTTTCCTAATTCATCACAAAGGTTTCTTAATACCTTCATCATAGATGAAGCATTTTTCATATCTAAATTATTAAGTGGTTCATCTAAGAATATATATTCTGTTCCTTGAGCTATTACCATTGCTATAAAAGCTCTTTGTCTTTGTCCTCCACTTAATTCATCTAAGTATTTATTTTGTATATCAACTAAGTTCATATACTCTATAGCATCATCTACAAACTTTTCGTCTTCTTCAGTTAATCTTCCTTCACAATATGGGAATCTTCCAAAGCTAACTAATTCTCTTATAGTAAGCCTCATATTTAAGTTGTTTGATTGTTTAAGAATGGCTATCTTTTTTGACAACTCTTTTTTATCCCA
>CAJFPU010000110.1 GCA_904418825.1 uncultured Romboutsia sp.
GATGAATACAAAACATCAGTACTTGGAGTTCAAAAAGTAGCTAAGGAAGACACTGATAAGTACGGAATACTTGATGTTAAACATATAGAAGATAGAGTATACAAAGTAAAAGACATGGTTGAAAAGCCAAATGTTGAAGATGCTCCATCAAATATAGCTATACTTGGAAGATACATAATAACACCTGCAATATTTGATATACTTGAAAATCAAGAACCAGGTAAAGGTGGAGAAATACAATTAACTGATGCATTAAAAACACTAGCTACTCATGAAGCTATATATGCTTATGACTTTGAAGGAAGAAGATATGATGTAGGGGATAAGCTAGGATTTTTAGAAGCTACTATAGATTTTGCTTTAAAAAGACCAGAGCTTAGAGATGGGCTTGTTGAGTTTTTAAAAAGTAAAGCTAATAAAGAAGAATTTAATGAAGTACAGGAAGAAGTAGCAAGTACAGTTGAATAGATTATAAAAAATACACCCAGTAAGGGTGTATTTTTTTGTCGGCGAATTTAAAAATTTTAAATTTATAAAGTTTTATTCTTAAAATTTTTATAGATAATATATATAAATTTTAAAAGTATTATTTATTAATTATTTAAACAATTTTTACTTTGATTGTATTAAAAAAGTTACAAAATTGAAATATTTATTATGATTTTTGATAATTTGTGTCAAAATTTTTTTATAAATAAGGAAAATTGTTTACAACAAATACATATAAACGTTAAGATATAAATGTAAATAAGACATAAATTAAAAAGGGGTGACATAAATGGATTTAGAGTTATTAAAAAGAACAAGAATGTATAAAGGGTATCAACAATATGAAGTTGCTGAGGGAATAGGACTTACAAGACAAACCTATAATTACAAGGAAAATGGTAAAAGTTCTTTTAATATTGATGAAATTATTGGAATAGTTTTATTTTTAGAATTAAATTTTACAGAAGTTAATGAAATTTTTTTCAATAATTCAATTTCTAACTAGAATATAAGGGGGGAGAATTTTGAAGGGATTAAAGATTTTTACTAATGAGGATTTTGGAGATATTTTAGTTATAAGTATTGACAATAAGCCTTATTTTGAAGGTGTTAAGGTTGCTAAGATTTTAGGATATAATAATCCTCATGCTGCTATATCTAGACACTGCAAACAACCCGGCCTAACGTTTCGTGAGGTGGGGGTAGTTACAGGAAATAAAAAAGATGGAAGTATGGCAAATCAAAAGGTTTCAAAGATTTTTATAAGTGAGGGAAACTTATATCGTCTTATAGTTAAATCTAAAAAAGAAGAAGCTGAAAAGTTTGAATGTTGGGTTATGGATGAGGTTTTACCTTCTATAAGAAGTGATGGTGGGTATGTAAATAGTGATGACTTTTTTGTTAAGATTTTAGATTCTTATGTTAAGCAAAAGTTTTATTGTGAAAAGCTTATAAATGATTTAAATAATTATAAGCCATATATAAACATTGGACAAACTGTTGCACAAAGTGATGATAGTATAAGTATTGGTGCTTTTGCAAAGCTTTTAAATAGTTTAGGGTTAGATATTGGACGTAATAGGTTATTTCAGTGGTTTAGAGATAATGGATATATTATGAAACAAAATGGTGAAAATCAACCAAAGCAAGTTTATATAGACATGGGTTTATTTAAAATTAGACAAATGGCTATTACAACTAGTGAGGGGATTTCTATAAAAATTACAACTTATGTAACTGGTAAGGGTCAGTTATATTTTATTAAAAAATTAAAGGGGGATTTTTTAGATGAAGAGGTTTGTGGATATTTTTAAAAGTAATAATAAAGATTTAAATAATTGTCAGTTGCCTTTTGGTAGTGATGATTGTGGGAAGTTTTTAAGACAAACTTATAAAAATAGTATTAATGAAACTATTATATTAGATGAAAGTTTATATGAATGTATAGAGGAATATGATGAAATACTTTCAAGTATATCTAAGCTTGAAAGTCAGAAAAAAGTTATAGAACATAAGATACAAAGTAATTTAAGAGAATATGAGATAGGATTTTGCAAGGAAAGAAAGATAACTTGGAAAAGTGTTACTAAAACTAGTGTAGATACTAAAAAATTAAGAGAAGACCTTCCTGATATTGTTGATGGATATTTAAAAACTACAACTAGCAGAGTTTTTAGGATTGGGAGGTAGTTATGGCAATTTACAGACATGTTCATGTTGAGTTTTGGAAAGATCCAAAGGTATTAGAGGAGTTAACACCAGAGGATAAGTTATTTTTTATATATCTTTTGACAAATCCAAATACTACTCAAATTGGGGTTTATAAGATTACTAAAAAGCAAATTGCATTTGAGTTAGGTTTTTCTATAGAAAGTGTTAATGTTTTGATGGACAGGTTTATTAATAATTATGGACTTATTAAATATAATAGTGATACTCGTGAGATATGTCTTAAAAATTGGGGAAAATATAATTTAAATAAGCTTGGAAAACCAATGTTAGATTGTGTAAAAAGTGAACTTAAAAATGTTGATGATAAGTCTTTGCTAGAGTTTATAAAGCCAAGTATTTCTAAAGAAGAGATAGTTTCTTTATTTGATGAGGTAATTTTTTTAGATAAAGTAAATGACGACAAGTATGACGATAAGTATCCTTTAAGTACACAAAATAAAAATAAAAAAGAAAAAGAAAATAAAAAAGAAAATAAAAATATAGGGGATAGTGAAAATGGATATAACACTAAAACAACTAGAAAAAGCAAATATACCTTATTATATGAAAAAGAGGATAACTACATTTATAAAAAGCCAAGTGAAGAACAACTTAGATACGCAAGTAAGTTATAAATGTAATAAGTGCAGTGATAAAACTTTTATATTAGTTGATAATGAAGCAATTCCATGTGAGTGTAGAGCTTTAAAAGAAAGTGAAAGTATTTTAAGAAATAGTGGTATAAGTGATGAGTTTTCTAAAAAAACTTTTAAAAACTTTGATTATTCAAAAAATGGACTTACTGTAAGTATTTATACTCTTGCAAAGTCTTATGCTAATTCTTTTAAAGAAATTGAAAAAGAAAAAAATAATTCTATATTATTTATGGGACAATGCGGATGCGGAAAAACTCACTTATCACTAGCTATTGCTAATACTTTGATGAAAAGTGGTATTGGTGTTGTTTATATGAATTATAGAGAGGATATGACTTTTATTAAGCAAAATATTTTAGATTCTTTAGTTTATAATAAGTATTTAAATAGATATAAAAATGCAAGAATTCTTTTAATTGATGATTTATTTAAAGGTAATATTACGCCATCTGATATTAATATTATCTTTGAGATTATAAATTATAGATATTTTAATAATAAGCCAATTATTATAAGTACTGAAAAATATAAAAGTGATTTGTTAAAAATTGATGAGGCTATAGGCAGCAGAATATTAGAAATGTGTGATAGATTTAATATTGAGGTTAGGGGTAAGGGACTTAATTATAGAATTTATGAATAGGGGAAAAATATGTTAAAGCATTTAACTGTCAAAGATATTCCGGGTAGATATAAAGATTTGGTAGATAATATTGGTATTGAAGGATTTAGGTATTTAATTGAAAATCATGGTGGTACTTTGATTTATGTTCCAACTTTGAAGATGGTTAATAAGTTATATAGAAACAGAATGATTAGGGAAAGTTTTAGGGGAGATTATGATGAAACTGCTAGAAGGTTTGGTATGAGTAGAACTCAAATTTATAATATTATTAATGAAAAGTAATTTTATTTTTAAATATAATTTAATTTAACTAGCGCAATGCATAATTTTAGATAAAAATAAGAGGGAAAATCCCTCTTATTTTATTATAGTTAAATTGTTAGAAAGCTTATTTATACTATCTGTAAGGCTATTTAGTTTTCCTTCAATTCTAACTAGTAAGTACATACTAATAGCTATTGGAAAACCAACATTAGCAACTAAAGTTTGTAAACTTGAATCCATATTTTATAATACTAAGTCATAATCAGTAGTATCAGTTTGAACAACCTTAGCACAAACTATTGATACTAAAGATCCACCATTAGGTGAGAATATGTCTTTTTCTATTATAGTATCCATAGCTTCCTTTATTTCATTTTCTTCTAAATCCTCTCTTGGATTATCAACTGTGATAGAAACCTTTTTATCATCTGAACTTTTAAAAGTCATAACTAATTTTTTTTGTATATCCATAATATTACCTCCTAAATTTTATAATAGCTATGCTAGTGTAGTGTTTTCAATTTTTGCAATTTCAAGTACTGTAAATTCTTGAAGGTGTTCTAATGCACTTGCAACATCAAATATATCTTGACTTGTTGCTTCAGGTTTGATGTTTGAGTAAGTTTTTGATTTAACCTTAGTTTTTTGTGTAAGTTCATCTAACCCTAAATCAAATTTCATTCTTAGTGAAGTTGGATTTTTTCCTTCTATAACTGACATATGTATTACCTCCTAAATTTTAATTATTATAAGCAAGGATATATCGTTGGCGCTATGAAACGTAGTGAATTTTAAGCAACGGATGTATCCATAGCGGCAGCAAGGATATATCGTTGGCGCTATGAGCGCAGCGAATTTTTTGCTTATGTTTATATAATAGGGGAAATTGTTAAAGGTTTGGTTATACAAAATTTATTAAAAATATTTTATATACTTTTTAATAAAAGTTAATTATAAAATATACCTATTGTTGATGATATTTAACAATGCTTTTTTATAAAATCAAGTTTTAAAAAGATATTATTAAATTAAAATATCTAAAAAATTTAAATAATAGGGGGTATTTTATGAAAAAATTAGTAATAGACTTAGGTCATGGTGGATATGATCCTGGTGCAGTAGGTTTTGGTGGAACTAAGGAATCTGATGTTGTTTTAAGCATTGGGAAATATTTAGAGAATATGTTAAAGGAAGTTGATTTAGATGTTAAATTTACTAGGTTATCTGATAAATATGTTTCTTTAAGTGATAGGGTAAAGATTGCTAATAGTTATAAAGCTGATTATTTTTTATCTATTCATATAAATTCTGCTAGTGATAAAAGTGTTAGAGGTGTGGAAGTTTGGATGTATAGTGATAATGATAAAAAGCTTAACAAGTTTTGTAGTGATTTGTGTGAGGGTATTTGTGGTGTTTTTAAGATTAGAAATAGAGGTGTAAAGTGTAGTAAGGATTTTTATGTGTTAAAAAATACTTCTATGAAGTCAGCATTACTTGAAGTTGATTTTATATCTAATGAGTTTTGTGAGAATGATTTAAAAAGTGAGGATAATATTAAAGCTATTTCAAGTGTTATTAAGGATAATATTTTAAAGTTATATGATATTGAAGATGATAAGTTGTATAAGGTTTGTATAGGAAGTTATAGAGATAAATCTAATGCTATAAATATGTTAAATATTATTAAAAGTAAAGGCTTTGATGATGCTTATATATTATAATAGTTGTAAAGTTTTATGAATATAATTTAAATATTGTAAGAAAATCTAAACTTAAAAATATATAACTAAAAAAGAAATATATAATAAAAAGAAAAAGTTAAAAAAATGAATATGAAAACAAAAAAGAAAATATGAAATTATTAAGAGAATAATATATAATAATATAGTTAATAAATTTGGATATTTTTATTTATGTTTATGTAAAATAAATTATTATGGAGGCATCTGTGTATATATTAAACTTTATTAGAGGATTTTGTATGGCACTAGCTGACAGTATACCAGGAGTGTCAGGAGGAACAATAGCATTTATATTAGGTTTTTACGATGACTTTGTAAATGCATTAAATAATATAATATCAGGAAGTAAAATAGACAGAATAAATGGCTTTAAATTTCTATCTAAAATAGGAATAGGATGGATTAGTGGATTCATACTATCAGTATTATTTATAACAAATATATTTGAAAAAAATATATATGAAATAAGTTCGTTGTTTTTAGGATTTATAATATCATCCGTTCCATTAATAATAAAATCAGAGAAAAAAACACTTAAAAATAA
>CAJFPU010000111.1 GCA_904418825.1 uncultured Romboutsia sp.
ACCTTTACAGTATGTATCATGGAAGTGTGATTATGAATATAGAAAAAATGGTTGAGATTGGATTGCTATTTGAACAGTATAAAGAATTATTAACTGATAAGCAAAGAGAAATAGTTTCATTATACTATGAAGAAGATTATTCTCTAGGTGAAATTAGTGAAAATTTAAATGTATCTAGACAAGGTGTATATGATACATTAAAACGTTCTGAGAAAATACTAAAAGATTATGAAAATAAATTGCATTTAGTAGAAAAAATTCAAGAGCAAGAAAAAATCACTAAAACTATAATAGATAAAATTGTTGACATTAAACAAGATTTATTGCAAAATAGAGATTGTGCTAATTTAATCCCTAAAGTAGAAAATATAGAAGATATATGTAGGGAGATGTTAAAATGATATTTGAAGGATTATCTGATAAACTACAAGGAGCACTTAGTAAGTTAAAATCAAAAGGAAAGCTTACTGAAAAAGACGTTAAAGATGTTATGAGAGAAGTTAAACTTGCTCTTTTAGAAGCTGATGTTAACTTCAAAGTAGTTAAAGATTTTGTAAAAAAAGTTCAAGAAAGATGTGTTGGACAAGATGTTATGAGTAGTTTAACTCCTGGACAACATGTAATTAAAATAGTTAATGAAGAACTAACAAGTTTAATGGGTGATGTATCTAGTAAAATTATGATATCTCCTAAACCACCAACTATAATAATGATGGTTGGTCTTCAAGGGGCAGGTAAAACTACTACATCTGGAAAACTTGGAGGTTACTTTAAAAAGCAAGGCAAAAGACCACTTCTTATTGCCTGTGATATATATAGACCAGCAGCGATAAAACAATTACAAGTCGTTGGGGAAAAATTAGATATACCAGTATTTAATATGGGTGATAAAGAAAACCCAGTAAATATAGCTAAAGCAGGATTAAGTCATGCTATAAAAAATAACCATGATTTAGTTATTATAGATACAGCCGGTAGACTTCATATAGATGAAACTTTAATGGATGAGTTAAAGTTAATAAAATCTGAAGTTAAACCACATGAAATTCTTTTAGTTGTTGATTCAATGACAGGACAAGATGCAGTAAATGTTGCAGAAAGTTTCAACAATGCACTTGGTGTTGATGGAGTTGTATTAACAAAACTAGATGGAGATACTAGAGGTGGGGCTGCGCTTTCTATAAGAGCTGTAACTCAAAAGCCAATAAAGTTTATAGGTATGGGTGAAAAGCTAGACGATTTAGAACCATTTTATCCAGATAGAATGGCATCTAGAATATTAGGTATGGGAGATATCCTAAGCTTAATAGAAAAAGCTCAAGAATCTATGGATTTAGATAAAGCTAAAGCATTAGAACAAAAAATTAAGAAACAAGATCTTGATTTTGAGGATTTCTTAGAGCAAATGGAACAAATTCAAAATATGGGTCCTCTAGATAAAATATTAGGAATGATACCAGGTATGGGTAATATAAAAGACCAACTTGGAGATGTAGATTTAAATGGAAAAGAAATGAGAAGAACAAAAGCAATTGTTCAATCTATGACTTTAGAGGAAAGAAGAGACCCTAGTATATTAAATGCTTCTAGAAAGAAAAGAATAGCTAGAGGTAGTGGTACAAGTGTACAAGATGTAAACAGACTTATAAAACAATTTAATGAAATGAAAAAGATGATGAAGATGTTTACAGGATCTCAAAAAAGTATGAAGAAAAGGGGCGGTTTTCCCGGACTTCCTTTCTTTAAATAAATAAAAAATAGACAAAAATTATTCGGAGGTGGCTGTAATGGCAGTTAAAATAAGATTAAAAAGAATGGGATCAAACAAAAAGCCTTTCTACAGAATAGTAGTTGCTGATTCAAGATCTCCAAGAGATGGAAAATTCATAGAAGAAATAGGATACTACAACCCAGTTTCTCAACCAAAGCAAGTTAAAATAAACGATGAGAAAGCTGTTAAGTGGTTATCAAATGGTGCTCAACCAACTGATACTGTAAAAACTTTATTAGTTAACAACGGTATAATGGAAAAATTCGAAGCTTCTAAAAAATAATAATTTTTAATTAGGAGAGATGAGTATATGAAAGAGCTAGTGTTAGATATAGCTAAAGCTCTAGTTGATAATCCGGATGCAGTTGTAGTTGAAGAAACAAAAAAAGGTAATGAAATTATTTTAAAGCTTACTGTTTCTCAAGACGACATGGGAAAGGTTATCGGAAAGCAGGGCAGAATAGCTAAAGCTATAAGAACTGTCGTAAAATCTGCTGCAAATAGAGAAAATGTAAAAGTTTCTCTTGAGATAGTATAAAAGGATTAGGTATATACCTAATCCTTTTTATATATACTCAAAAATACATAATTTTAGCCATGAAATTTAATACTATAATAACTAAATAAATGTACAAAGATTCTTAAAAATAAGGAGATATACTAATGGAAAAGCTAACACATTTTAAAATAGGACAAATAGTAAATACTCAAGGATTAAAAGGAGAAGTTAGAGTTTATCCTTTTACTGATGATATATATAGATTTGATGATTTAGAAGAATTTTACTTAGGAAAAGATTTAGAAACTAAATGGGAAGTTGAAAGAGTTAGATACAAAGGCAACATGGTAATAATGAAAATAAAAAATGTTGATAGAGTTGAAGATGCAGAGAGATTAAGAAATAAATTTATGTATGTATCTAGAGAAGAAAGTAGAGAGCTAGAAGAAGGTGAATTCTTTATAGCTGATATGATAGGTATAGATGTATATACATTAGATAATACTCATATAGGAACATTAAAAGATGTATTACAATATGCAGCTAATGATGTATATGTTATAAATACTAATGAAGGAAAAGAAATTTTAATACCTGCTATAACTAAGTTCGTACCTACTATAGATATAGATGAGAGAAAAATGATAATAGACCCTATTAAAGGTATGTTAGATTAGGTGATATTATGAGATTTCATATAATGACACTTTTTCCAGAGATATTTAATTCATATATGAATGAAAGTATAATGAAAAAAGCAGTAGAAAAAAATATAATAGAAGTAAACATATATAATATAAGAGATTTTTCTACTAATAAACATAAAAAGGTAGATGATTATCCATTTGGTGGTGGTGCAGGCATGGTAATGACACCACAACCTATATATGACACATATAAACATATAGTAGAAAAACATAATATAAAAGATCCTAGAGTAATATATTTAACTCCGAAAGGTAAAGTTCATAACCAAAGTATAGCACAAAACTTTTCACAGTTAGAAGATGTAATACTTTTATGTGGGCATTATGAAGGTATAGATCAAAGAATAATAGATTTAATTGTTACGGATGAAATATCTATAGGAGATTATGTATTAACAGGAGGAGAGCTTCCTGCGCTTATACTTATAGATTCTATATCAAGACTTATACCAGGAGTATTAGGACAAAATGAGTCATTTGAGGAAGAATCTTTTAAAGATAATTTATTAGAATATCCTCATTATACTAGACCAAGAGAGTTTATGAACTTAGAAGTTCCATCTGTTTTATTATCTGGAAATCATAAGAATATTGATAAATGGAGATATGAAGAATCGATAAAAATTACCAAAGAAAGAAGACCGGATTTATACAAAAAAGCTTGTAAATAAACAATAAATATAGTATAATTTTAAATGTTGAAAAAATAAACGGGCATTCCTCTTTTTACACGTAGGAGGTAATTAAGAATGTCTATGATACTAGGAGGAAGAATAATGAACGAATTAGTAAGAGCATTAGGACAAGAGCAATTAAAGAAAGAAGTTCCTAACTTTGGACCTGGGGACACAGTAAAAGTGCACGTTAAAATAGTTGAAGGTAAGAGAGAAAGAATACAAGTATTCGAAGGTGTTGTTCTTAAGAGACAAGGTGGAGGAATACAAGAAACTTTCACAGTTAGAAAAATATCTTTCAACGTTGGTGTAGAAAGAACTTTCCCAGTACATTCTCCAAGAATAGAAAAGATAGAAGTAACTAGAAAAGGTAAAGTAAGAAGAGCTAAACTAAACTACTTAAGAGGTAGAGTAGGTAAAGCTGCTAAGATAAAAGAAGCTAGATAATTAAACTTTACTATAAATTAAAGGACTGATTTTATCAGTCCTTTTTACATATATTAATATTATTTTTTTAATAAAATATTAATATAGTTTAAAATTTTCTATTATAGAAATAATAGAAGTATTACGTTATATATTAAATAAGCATAAAAAATAATCTTATGGTATAATGAATAAGTTAAAATAAAAGACCGAATAATTTACATAAAGGAGTGATAATCATGGCAAGAGGAGATAGAATGGGAGAAAATTATGATGATTATCTAAGAGATGATAATTTACATATAAACTGGTATCCAGGTCATATGAAAAAGACTAGAGATTTAGTTAGAAATAACTTAAAGTTAGTTGATGTTGTTGTAGAACTTTTAGATTCTAGAATACCTTTTAGTAGTAGAAACCCAGATATAGATAAATTAGCAGGAAATAAACCAAGGGTTGTAATATTAAATAAATGTGATTTGGCAGATAGGGCTAAATTAGATAGATGGATAAAGTACTATAAAGACCGTGGAATAAAAGCTATACCAGTGGATACTCTAAAGGGTGTAGGTTTAAATAAATTAGTAGATGAGTGTAGAAATGCAGTTAAAGATAAAATGGATGCATTAAAAGAAAAAGGTAGAAAAGAAAGACCAATAAGAATAATGATAGTGGGTATTCCGAACGTTGGAAAATCATCTATAATAAATAAATTAACTGGTAGAAAAAGTACAGTTACAGGAGATAGACCAGGTGTAACTAAAGGTAAGCAATGGGTAAGATTAAAAGGAAATTTAGAATTACTTGATACTCCAGGTATACTTTGGCCAAAGTTTGAAGACCAAGAAGTTGCACTTAACTTAGCATTTTGTAGAGCAATAAAAGATGAAATATTAGATGTTGAGACTTTAGCTCTTAGATTAATTGGAAAGCTTATGGAGATAGAGCCTGAGAAATTAAAAGCGAGATATAAGCTTGAAGAATTAGGAGATAGAGATATAGAAACTATGGATATGATAGGTCGTAAGAGAGGCTTTATAATGGGTAATAAGGAACTTGACTATACTCGTATAGCAACTACAGTTTTAAACGAGTTCAGAGATGGAAAAATAGGAAAAATAACGTTAGAAGTTCCTGAAGATATAAAAAATTAGATATAAAAAATATCATCTAATATTAGATGATATTTTTAATATGATAAATTATCAGAAAATTTATTATATTAAAAATATTATTTGCATTTTGAAAATAAAAATGGTACAATAAATTTAAAATATTAAGAGTATAGTTAGTTTAATGTATAATAAATTATATATCGAGAACTAAACTAAGGGGGGAATTATATGAGTAAGATAAATAAAGATGTAATAATATTAGGATTTGCATTATTTGCCATGTTTTTTGGTGCAGGTAACTTAATATTTCCACCTTTCTTAGGCGTAATATCAGGGTCTAACTGGTTGATAGGATTTGGAGGATTTATATTATCAGATGTTGGTTTAGCGTTACTTGCAATAATCGCAGCTGCTAAGTGTAATGGAGAAGTAGATAAAGTATTATCTAGAAGTGGTAAAAAATTAGGTATAATGTTAGGTTCAGCTATAATGATATGTTTAGGTCCATTATTAGCAATACCAAGAACAGCGGCAACAACTTTTGAAATGGGAATTAGCCCATTATTTGATGGTTTTAGTCCAGTATTATTTTCAATAATATTTTTTGCAATGACATTTATATTAACTATAAAGCCATCAAAAGTAGTAGATGTAATAGGTCAATTTTTAACTCCAGCATTACTTATAGCATTAGGAGTATTAATAGTTATGGGAATAATATCTCCATTAGGAGAAATGA